>JAVHLY010000003.1:0-9307 GCA_031081585.1 Armatimonadota bacterium | reverse complement strand
CCCATGCGGATGGCGGCGAAGATCAGGTCGGCCAGGCTGTCGGCGTCCAGCTTGGCCATGATGCTGGCGCGGTGGCTCTCCACCGTGCGCACGCTCAGGTGGAGTCGCTCGGCGATGGCCCGGTTGGTGTACCCCTCCGCCAGCAGCACCAGCACCTCGCGCTCCCGCGGCGTCAGCACGGCGGGCGCTTCCCGCCCGTCCACGCGCTGCCGGTAGTTGGCCAGGACCGCCTCGGCCAGGGAGGGATGGATGTAGGCCTCCCCCCGGGTCACGGCCGCTACCGCCTGGGCCATCTCCTGGGGCTGGGCGCTGAGCGGCAGGCACCCCCGCGCGCCCAGCTGCAGGGCGGCGAGCAGCACCTGCACTCCGCCGCCGACCGCCAGGACGCGCGGGTGGTCGGCCTCCCGCAGGTAGTCGAGTCCCTCCTCCCCGGGGACCCCGACCGCGGTCAGGACGACGTCGGCGGCCTCCGGGTCCCCGACCGGCTCGCACCCGAGGTCGCGCAGGAGGGCGGCCAGCCCCTCCCGCAGGAGGGCGCCGTTCACGGCGAGGTGGACGCGGGTGCCCATGGCCCGCAACAGTGTAGCAGGGCGGCGCAGGACGCCCGGGGGCCGGGGTTGGGGGGGTTCCCCGCGGGCCGGTGTGGGGGACTCCCCGCGGGCCGGCGTGGCGGCCAGACCGGCCTAGTCTCGGTCCGGCGTCGCGATCGCGTCCAGCCCCAGGCGCCGCTGCAGGTGCGGGATGAGCCCGCCGTCGCGGATGATCGCCTGCAGCGCCTCGGGGAAGGGCTGCGCCTGGAAGGTCCGCTCGCCCACCCGGATCGTCCCGCGGGCCAGGTCCACCTCCACCTCGTCCCCGTCCCGGATGGCCTCGACGGCGTCGGGGGCCACCAGGATGGGCAGCCCCAGGTTGATGGCGTTGCGGAAGAAGATGCGGGCAAAGGAGCGGGCGATGACCGCGGCCACACCCGCACCGCGCAGCGCCACCGGGGCGTGCTCCCGCGAGGAGCCGCAGCCGAAGTTCTCCCCCGCCACCACGAGGTCGCCGGGGCGCACCTTGTGCACGAACGCCGGGTCGAGGTCCTCCAGGCAGTGGCGGCCCAGCACCGCCGGATCGATGGTGTGGCAGTAGCGGGCGGGGATGATCACGTCGGTGTCGATGTGGTCCCCGTAGCGGTGGGCGCGCCCGCGCAGGATCACCCGGCCACCCCCACCCCCACCGCACGCGGGTCGGCCAGCCCGCCGGCCACCGCGCTGGCCGCGGCCACGTAGGCGTTGGCCAGGTAGACCTCGGCGGTGCGGTGCCCCATGCGGCCGCGGAAGTTGCGGTTGGTGGTGGAGACGCACACCTCGCCCTCGCCCAGCACACCGAGGTGGAGGCCTGCACACGCCCCGCAGGTCGGGGTGGCGACCACCGCGCCCGCCGCCAGAAAGGTCTCCACGAGTCCCTCGCGCACGGCCTGGCGCTGGATCGTCGGGGTGGCCGGCACGACGATCATGCGCACGCCGCGGGCCACGCGCCGGCCGCGCAGGACCGCCGCCGCCTGGCGCAGGTCAGTGAGCGTGCCGTTGGCGCAGTTGCCCAGGTAGACCTGGTCGACGCGGATGCCGCGGCGCGCCAGCGCGCTCACCGGGTGGACGTTGCCGGGGGAGAACGGCGCAGCCACCAGCGGCTCGAGCGCGGCCAGGTCGAGCGTCTCCTCGCGCTCCACCTCGGCGTCGGGGTCGCTGCGCATCGGGCGGTAGGGACGCGCCAGGCGCGGCGCCAGCCAGGCCATGAGGATCTCGTCGGTGGGGAAGAGGCCGCACTCGGCGCCGGCCTCCACCGCCATGTTGGCGACGGCCATGCGCTCGTCCACGTTGAGCGCCCCCACGTCCCCCGCGAACTCCAGGCACTTCAGCGTCCCGCCGGCCACGCCGAGGCGGCGGATCACCTCCAGGATCACGTCCTTGCCGGTGACGCAGGGCGCCGTGGGCCCGCGCAGGACGACGCGGATCGTCTCCGGGACGCGCACCCAGGTCTCCCCCGTGGCCAGCACGGCGGCGACGTCGGTGGCCCCCAGCCCGTACCCGTAGGCGCTGAAGGCCCCGTAGGTGCAGGTGTGGGAGTCGCTGCCGACGATCAGGTCCCCCGGCGCCACCAGGCCCTGCTCCGGCAGCAGGGTGTGCTCGATGCCGGTCTCGCCGACCTCCCAGAAGTGCGGGATCCCCTGCTCCCGGACGAAGCGGCGCACCTCCTGCATGAGCGCCGCGGCGGCCAGGTCGCGGGCGGGCACGACGTGGTCGGGGACGACGGCCACGCGCGCGGGGTCGAAGACGCGGCTGACCCCCAGGCGGCGGAGCTGGGCGAAGACCGGCGGGCCCATCAGGTCGTTGGTCATCACCAGGTCGACCCGCACGGTGACGAACTCTCCCGGGCGCACGACGTCGCGGCCGGCGTGTGCGGCCAGGATCTGCTCGGCGATGGTCTGGCCCACGGCGTCAGGCCGGAACGGCCGCCGGGCCGGCCTTGGCCACGAGCCCCGGGACGGGATGCCCCAGCGCCTCCTCCAGCCAGGCCACCGCCCGCAGCAGCGCCGCCAGGTCGATCCCGGTGCGGACCCCCATGCGCTCGAACATGTACACCAGGTCCTCGGTGGCGATGTTGCCGGTGGCACGCGGGGCGAAGGGGCAGCCGCCGATGCCGCCGAGGGCGGCGTCGAAGAGGCGCACGCCCTCGGTGAGGGCGGCGTAGGCGTTGGCGAACCCGGTGTTGCGCGTGTTGTGCAGGTGGATGCCCAACGGGACACCCGGCGGGAGGTCGCGCCCGACCTCCCGGAGCAGGCCCGCCACCTGGGTCGGGACGGCCACGCCGATGGTGTCCGCCAGCACCACCTCGTCCACCCCGAGCCGCACCAGGGCCGCCACCACCCGGCGCACCGCCGCTGGCGGCACCGGCCCTTCATAGGGGCAGCCGAAGGCGGTGGCCACCGCCCCGCCCAGCGCGATCCCGTCGGCCCGCGCCCGTTCGGCGATGCGGGCGAAGTCGTCGAGCGCGGCATCAATGGTGGTGCGGGTGTTGCGCCGGTTGAAGGTCTCGCTGGCGGCCACCACCAGGCGCAGGTGGCGCAGCCCGGTGGGACGGGCCCGCTCGTAGCCGCGCAGGTTGGGGACAAGCGCGGTGTAGGCCGGCCCGGGCGGTAGCGCGGCACAGACCGCCTCGGTGCCGGCCATCTGGGGCACCCGCTGCGGGCTGACGAAGGCGCCCACCTCGACGCGCGGCACCCCGGCGGCGGCCAGCTGCCGGATCAGCTCGACGCGCTCCGCCACCCCCAGGGGGCGCGGCTCGTTCTGCAGCCCGTCCCGCGGGGCGACGTCGACGATGGTGACGTCGGCCACACCCTCCTCCGCGCCGCCCGCTCGGCGGCGGCGCCTACCGGCTGCCGCGCAGCTGCCGCAGGGCCGCCTCCACGAAGCGCATGTCGTAGGTCTCGGCCAGGCTGATGGTGGCCCGGCGGACGTTGGGGTCGAAGGCGCCCAGCACCGCCATGACGCTGGGCGGGCCGGCCGGCGAGATCCGCCCGTCCAGCGAGTAGGACTCCAGCATGTTGCGCACCGCGCGCGTGTAGAGGTCGCGGTTGCCCTGGTAGTACTCGGGCGGCATGAGGGCCACGATCTCCTCCACCTTGCGGCTGCGGATCCACTGCAGCGCCCGGACCATGGCCGTGACCATCGCCTGGACCGTGTTGGGGTAGCGCTGGATGAACTCCTCGCTGGTGTAGAGGCACGCCGCTGGGTACGGCCCGCCGAAGACGCGCAGCGTCCCGGTGGTGGTGCGGGTGTCGGCCAGGATGGGCCCCAGGTCGCCCGCGGCCTGGAGCGTGGTGATGGTGGGGTCGACGTTGCTGAGGGCGTCCACCTGCCGCGCCCGCACCGCGGCCACGGCGGTGGCCCCGGCGCCGATGCCGAGGACGCTGAACTCGTCCAGGCCGATCCCCACCTTGGTCATCAGGTAGTTGACGAAGAAGTGGGTGGAGGAACCGGGGGCGGTGACGCCGATCTCCTTGCCGCGCAGGTCGGCCAGGGTGCGCACTCCGCCGTCGGCGGCGTGCCTGGCCACGGCCAGCACGAGCCCGGGATAGCGCTGCTGCATGACCACGGCCTTGATCTTGCGCCCCTGCGCCTGCATCTGGATGGTGTGGTCGTAGAAGCCGCTGACCATGTCGGCGCTGCCGCCCACCAGCGCCCGCAGCGCCTGCCCGCCGCCGGCGAAGTTCTGCAGGTCCACCTGGAGCCCGGCCTGGCGGAAGTAGTCGAGACGCCAGGCCACGTTCACGGGCAGGTAGACGAGGGCCTCCGCCCCGCCGACGGCCAGGACCACGCGGGGCTTCTCCGGCGCCACCGCCCCCTGGGAGAGGGCCGGGGCGGTCAGCATGGCCGCCAGGACCACTGCCATCAGCACCCGTCGCACCATCGTCATCGCCTCCCTCTGGCGGTCGATCTGCTCACGCCAAACCCACCGCTCGCATCCTAATCAGCATAAGGCTACCGCCCCTCCACCGCCCGCTGCGGCTTCCACACCAGCAGCCGCCGCTCGATGAGCGTCACCACGCCGTCGATGAGCAGGACGAAGGCGGAGAGGACGACGATCCCCGCAAAGACCCCCGTCGTGTCCAGTAGCCCCTCCGCCTGGGCGATCAGGTAGCCCAGCCCGCGCGCCGAGCCCAGGTACTCCCCCACCACCGCGCCCACCAGGGCCAGCCCCACGCTGGTGTGCAGGCTGGCCAGGATCCAGGTGAGCGCGGAGGGGAGGAGGACGTGGCGGAAGAGGTCGCGCTCGCTGGCCCCCAGCATGCGGGCGTTGTTGAGGACGTTGCGGTCGACCTCCAGCACGCCCTGGTACGTGTTGAAGAAGACGATGAAGAAGACCAGCGTGACGCCGAAGGCCACCTTGGAGAGGATGCCCAGGCCGAACCAGAGGGTGAAGATGGGCGCCAGCACGATGCGCGGCATGGCGTTGGCCACCTTCACGTAGGGGTCGAAGACCTGCGAGACCGCCGGCAGGCGGGCGAAGAGGAAGCCCACCGCCACCCCGAGCACGCTGCCCGCGAGGAAGGCCAGGACCGTCTCCTGGGTCGTCACGGCGATGTGGCGGTAGATGGTCCCGCTGGCGAACCACTGGACGATGCGCGCCGCCACGCTGGAGGGCCGGCTGAAGAAGAAGGGGTCGAGCACCCCGGCCCGGGAGAGCGCCTCCCACCCCACGAGCCCCGCCAGCAGCACCCCGGCCTGCCAGACGCGCTGGACGGGCGGGCTCACCGTCGGTGCTCCCGCACGCCGGCGGACGGCGCCGGGACCGTCACCCCGTCCCCTCCCCGGCCTGCCGCGCGTAGGCCCGCCGCACCTCGGCGTGGAGCTGGTGCCAGATGGTGCGGTAGATCTCCACGAAGGCCTCCTCCAGCCGGATCGCCGCCACGTCCCGCGGCCGCGGCAGCGGCACCGGGTAGGACCCGATCACCCGGGCGGCCGGCCCGCTGCTCAGCACCACCACCCGGTCGCTGAGGGCGATGGCCTCTTCCAGGTCGTGGGTGACGAAGAGCACCGTCTTGCGGCACTCCGCCCAGAGGCGCAGCAGGTCGTTCTCCATGATCTGCCGCGTCTGCACGTCCAGCGAGCCGAAGGGCTCGTCCATCAGGAGGATCTCGGGGTCGACGATGAGGGTCTGGGCCAAGGCCACGCGCTTGCGCATACCCCCGGAGAGCTGGTGGGGGTAGCGGTTCTCGAAGCCGCGCAGGCCCACGCGCGCCAGCCACTCCCGGGCCAGCCCCCGGCACTGCGCGGCGGGGCGGCGGCGGAAGAGCAGGCCGAGCATGACGTTCTCCTCGGCGGTCTTCCACGGCAACAGGACGTCCTGCTGGAAGAGGTAGGTGGCGGAGCGGTTGAGCCCGCGCAGCGGGACGTCGAAGACCCGCACCTCCCCGGCGTCCGGGGCGAGCAGGCCGGCGGCCAGGTTGAGCAGCGTGGACTTCCCCCCGCCGGTGGGGCCGACGATGGCCACGAACTCTCCCGGCGCGACGGCGAGGGTCACCCCCTCCAGCGCCGTGTACCGCCCGCCGCCGGGGATGGGGAAGGTCTTGCGCACGTCGAGGAACGCCACGGCCGCCGCCGCGGCCGTGGCAGCCCGGGGCAGGGCCGGGGCGGTGGTGGCGGCGTCGGCGGGGAGGTGGGGCATCAGATCACCCCTTCGTCGCGCAGCGCGCGCAGCTCCTCCCCGCTGAGCCCCAGCCAGCCGCCGTAGATCTCCTCGTTGTGCGCCCCCAGCGGCGGTCCGGTCCAGCGGATGGCCCCGCCCCCGCCGTCGAAGAAGGGCACGGGGCCCTGCATGAGCAGCCGGCCGAAGGCGGGGTCCTGCACCTCGCGCACGGTGCCCCGGGCGCGGTAGTGCGGGTCGTGGGCCACGTCGGCAGCGGTGTAGACCGGCCCGGCGGGCACCCCGTGCTCCTCCAGCGAGGCCAGCAGCGCCGCCCGCGGCAGGGTGCGCGTCCAGGCGGCCACCAGCTCGTCCAGCTCCTGCTGGCGCTGGCCGCGGGCGGTGTGGGTGGCGTAGCGCGGGTCCTGGGCCAGCTCCGGCCGCCCCATCGCCCGGCACAGGCGGGCGAAGACCGAATCCGCGTTGGCGCCGATCACCACCCAGCTCCCGTCCGCCGTGGGGTAGAGGTTGCTCGGCGCAATACCGGGGAGGATGTTGCCGGTGCGCTCGCGGACGACGCCGAGGCGGCTGTACTCGGTGAGGACCGACTCGAGCACCGCCACCACCGCGTCGGTGATCCCGAGCTCCACCACGCGCCCGCGGCCGCGCGCCTCGCGTTCGCGCAGCGCCACCACCGCCCCGTAGGCGGCGAAGAGGCCGGCCAGCGTGTCGCCGATGCTGAGCCCCACCCGCACCGGCGGGCGGTCGGGGTCCCCGGTGAGGTAGCGCAGCCCGCCCATCGCCTCGGCCACGCTGCCGAACCCCGCGCGGTGGCGGTAGGGCCCGGTCTGGCCGAAGCCGGAGATGCGCACGATCACCAGCCCCGGGTGGAGGGCGTGCAGGACCTCCGGCGCCAGTCCCCACCGCTCCAGCGTCCCCGGGCGGAAGTTCTCCACCAGGATGTCCACGCACTGGGCCAGCGCCCGCGCCAGCGCCTGACCGCGGGGCACGCGCAGGTCCAGGGTGACCGACTTCTTGTTCCGGCCGATGACCGGCCACCACAGCGAGCGCCCCTCGTCCAGGTGGACGCCCCACTGGCGCATCGGGTCCCCCTCGCCGGGCGGCTCGGCCTTGACCACCTCCGCGCCGAAGTCGGCCAGCAGCATGGCGCAGAACGGCCCGGCGATGAACGAGGCCAGCTCCAGCACACGGACGCCGGCCAGAGGCTGGGTGGTGCCCTCCGGCGCGGGATCGCCCCCCGCGGGGCCGCCAGCCGCCGGATCGGGCGGGACGGGGCCGGGGCCCGGGGGTCGGTCGCGCGCCGCCTCGCTCACACCAGCCGGTCCACCATGAGCGCGGCGAGCAGCAGGACCAGGTAGACGATGGAGTAGCCGAACAGCCCTCCGGCGGCCCGCGCGCTCCCCTCGCGCAGGACGGCCAGGGCCAGGCGGAGGAAGCCGGCGCCGAGCAGCACCGCCGCGGCCAGGTAGAGCCCGCCCGCGCCTCCGAAGGGCACGAGGAGGAGCGTCGAGGCCACAAGGGCCACCGTGTAGGCGAAGATCTGCCGGCGGGTGGCCGCCTCGCCGGCGACCACCGGCAGCATCGGCACCCCGGCGGCCGCGTACTCCTGCCGCCGCTGCAGGGCCAGCGCCCAGAAGTGCGGCGGGGTCCACAGGAAGACGATGAGGAAGAGGAGCAGGGCCGGGACCTCCACCCGCCCGGTCACCGCCGCCCAGCCCACGAGCGGCGGCACCGCCCCGGCCGCACCGCCGATGACGATGTTCTGCGGCGTGGTGCGCTTCAGCCACATCGTGTAGACGAGGACGTAGAAGAGCAGACCGGCCAGCGCGAGGGCCGCGCTCAGCCAGTTCACCAGCCCGCCGAGCACGGCCACCGCCAGCACGGCCAGGACGGCCCCGAAGGCCAGCGCCCGCCGCGGCGCCACGCGCCCCGCCGGGACGGGGCGGCGGCGGGTGCGCGCCATCACCGCGTCGATGTCCCGGTCCCAGTAGCAGTTGATGGCGTTCGCCGCCCCGGCCGCCAGCGTGCCCCCGAGCAGCGTGTAGACCAGCAGCGCGGGGGAGAGCCAGCCGCCGGCGGCCACGACCATCGCGGCGACGGTGGTGGCCAGCAGCAGGAGGACGATGCGGGGCTTGGTGAGCGCCACATAGTCGGTGGCGACCCGGCGCCACGCCGCCACGCCCGCCGGGGCGGGCTCGCCCGGGGAGGTGAGGCGGCCTGGACGGGCCACCGGCTCGACCGTGGTGCCGAACGCCGCTGTCGTGAGGAGGGCCAAGGTCCCGAAGAGCAGGGCCGCCGTGAGCAGGTGGAGCACCGTCACCGGGGGGGCCACGCGCGTGAGGACGTTGAGGGCTCCCAGCGCGATCTGCACGATCACGAGCAGCATGACCAGCGCGGCCAGGCGGCGCAGCGGCCGCGCGGCCCCTCGGGCGCGGGCGGCCAGCAGGGCCGCGGCCAGCGCCAGGAGCGCGGCTCCCAGCCGGTGGACCCAGTGGACGAGGACCGGCCCGCCGCCGGGAGGGAGGAGCGACCCGCGGCAGAGGGGGAAGTCGGGACAGGCCAGCGCCGCGCCGCTCGTGCTGAGGTAGCCGCCGAGCAGGATCTGGCCGAAGGCCAGCCCGGTGGTCACGGCGGCCAGCGTGCCCAGCCCCGGCGGCGCTCCCTGGTCCAACGGCCGCAGAGCGCGATAGGCGCTCGCGCCCAGGACGAGCAGGGCCGCCAGGAAGAGCATCGCCGTCCCGAGGTGGGCAGCCACCACCGCCGGCACCAGGCGCACGTGCACCGTGAGCCCGCCGAGCAGCACCTGGACGACCAGGAGGAGGAGCGCCGCCGCAGCGGCGCGGCCTACCGCCGGGCCGGGGCGGGCGCGGCGCGCCTGCACGACGAGGAACACGGTCAGCAGGCCGACCACCGAGGCGAGCAGGCGATGCCCGTACTCGACGAGGACGAGGTCCTCGAGCGGCGGGACGAGGCGGCCGTGGCAGAGCGGCCAGTCGGGACAGGCCAGTCCGGCCCCGGTCACGCGCACGATCCCGCCCAGGACGATGAGGAGCAGCGTGAGCCCCACTGCCCACGCCGTGGTGCGGAGGAGACGGTGCATCGGCTACTACTGTAGCAG
>JAVHLY010000002.1 GCA_031081585.1 Armatimonadota bacterium | reverse complement strand
GCGGGCTGACCAGGGCCTGCTGGTGGTCATCGACGGCAGCAAGGGGCTGCGGGCCGCGGTGCAGGAGGTCTTCGGGGCAGCGGCCCAGGTCCAGCGGTGCCAGTGGCATAAGCGAGAGAACGTGGTGGCCTATCTGCCCAAGGGCCAGCAGGCAACCTGGCGGGCCAAACTGCAACGGGCGTACGAGCAGCCGACCTATGCGGAGGCGAAGGCGCAACTGATGGCTCTCCAGCGGAACCTGCAGGGGATCAACGCCAGCGCGGCGCGGAGCCTGGCCGAAGGGCTGGAGGAGACGCTCACGCTGCATCGGCTGGGACTCTTTGAGGAGCTGGGGCAAAGCCTGAAGAGCACCAACATGCTGGAATCCATCCTGGCGCAAGTGGAGCAGCGGACCGGCAAAGTGGACTACTGGAAAACCAGCGACCAGAAGCAGCGCTGGCTGGCGACCGCGCTCCTGGATATTGAGCCTCGACTGCGTCGGATGCGCGGGTATCGGGCGCTACCGAAACTCCGGCGAGCCCTACAGCGAGCCATGGGGAGGGAGGTGACAGCGGCGTGATCATGCCGGCGCCTTCCCGAATCTCAACGAACTTTGGTATTGACTCGAACCGCGTCTCCGGCAAGGAAAAGCGAGACAGAATGTCCTTCTTCTATCGCTGCCTTCGCCACTAAGAAGGCGAGGGCTGCCCTGGTAGGATGCTCTGGGCCGTGCGTGAGGTGAACCAGGATCCCAGCCATTCGAATCCTCCCAATTCAATAGATTTTGAGAGTGGGGGGAACAACCTGCCCCACCGTTCCGCCGTGATCCAATGCACATCTCGTCGTGCCTTTCGTAGTCCTCGCAAGGATCCGCCCGCCGCCTAACGACCTGCGCTTGAGCGGCCGGCGGCCACCGGCAGTCGCACGAGGTAGGCTAACCGCCGGCCGGTCCGCTCCAAGCGCTGGTTAGACCGCAATCCTCTCATAGTTTGAGCCTGAAGTGATAAGAAGAGATGACCATGCCGTTCGCAAGGTAGAACCGATGAGCATCGGAGCGTTGGACTGCAGAGTCGAGTTCCAGCGTGCGGCAACCGTGCTCTCTCGCGCGCTGGACGAGCCAAGCAAGGAGAGCTTTGCCATAACCCCGAGACCGGCAGGCTGCATCGGTCACGAGATCGTCTACGTATAGGATCCGACCATTGGCAAGATTCTCGATCAATCGATAGCCTGCGACCGAGCGTACCTGACCTCGCTCCTCGAGGTACACGAGTCGGTATCCATTGATCTGTTGCCGCCGCACCGTCGGGACGAACTCGCCTTCGATGAGATGAGTGCGAAGCTGCTGCATGACCGCGAAGCACCGTGCAATTTCGTCGTCGGATTCCGCGATGCGGATCGAGTTCATGTCGGCGATATCCTGTCTCGCTCTCGTTGCGGTCTAACATTCGCCATATCTGGCAGCGCATAGCGAGCGCGACGAAGGGGCGCCGCTTTTCACTGTCCGGGTTGATGGCGCTGTTAAGCTGTTCTTTCATTCTTACGAATGACGAGTTTCAGCCCCGACCAGACATCGCTGACAGCACATACTTTGACGTCGACGAAGCCGAGTGACAACGCAATTTCTCGGATAATGTCTTCGGTGATGTCAGTTTCGACCTTTGATGCTTTCTTTGGCCACGACACCCACACAGAGCCGTTTGGCTCAAGTTGCTTTCGAAATGCGACAAGCCTCTTCTTCAGATCTTGCCTCTTGGTGACAAACACGTGTGCCGCCTGAATCGGTTTGCTCGTTTTGGAAATGATGCGCATCCCTTCGGGCAATGCACCCAGCCAGCCAACGTAGTCCCGTGGTGGGTCAACCGCGAGAAGCGACAACGGAGCTTTGAACCCGAGCTTCTTCATTAGTGGCGTTCCTGAATAGCCAGCCATTGGGTCACGCCCTCAAGTTGGTGATCTTTCCAAGCCGGCATGGTTCTCATTATTGGCACACGTACGCGCTTCGGCATCGGCGCGTGGGATTGTTGGCTCTTCCTTAACGAGACCCGCCCGCGAGCAGCTGCCGCCCTCCGTGATCGGCAGACCTGCCTAACCCGTCCTGCCCCGACCTGTGGCGACCGCCGGCGTGTCAGCTGTCCTTGGCGCCCATTATCGCGCGCGGGCGTTGCCTCTACAATCCTGGAGGGGTCTCTGCCAGCCGTGACCAGCCGGGACCTGGCCACTTCCCCTACAGCCCGACCAACCGATCGGCCGGGCTGCGAACCGCCCCGGGGCCGCGGTTCAGCACGTGGGTGTAGATCCTGGTCGTGCTCATGTCGCGGTGGCCGAGCAGTTCCTGGATCGTAGGGATGTCGTGTCCGTCCTGCAGCAGGTGGGTGGCAAACGAGGGGCGGAGGGTGTGGCAGGTCGCGCCCCTGGCAATCCCGGCGTGCCGCACGGCCCCCCGGAGCGCTCGCTGGAGCACGCTCTCGTGCAGATGGTGACGGCGCCGCTGCGTCACCGGTCCGCGTAGAGCCGGGCGCCCGAGGTCGGACCAGATCGGCTTTGATGGCGGCAGGCAGCACCGTCACGGAGACCCTTGCCGCCCTTGCCGGCCCGGCACGACGATCCGCATCGGTGATCCGCCGCGGGGCCCGGGCCGCGGCTCGTCCGGCCACCCGTCCAGCTAGGGCTGGCCGACCACCTCGTCCTTGTAGCGGCGGTCCGGGTGGGCCTGCAGGTAGGCGTGCACGCGCTCGGCCAGCTTCGGCCCCAGGACCTCGGCCAGCACCTCCACCCCCACCTGGCGGATCTGCCGCACCGAGCCGAAGCGCCGGATCAGTTCCCGCTTGCGCTTCTCCCCGATGCCCGGGATGTCGTCCAGGACGGAGAAGACGATGCGCCGCTGGCGCAGCTGCTGGTGGTAGGCGTTGGCGAAGCGGTGGGCCTCGTCGCGGATGCGCTGGAGGAGCTGCAGGGCCGCCGAGTCCTTCGGCAGGACGAGCGGCTCGGGACGGTCCGGGGTGAAGATCACCTCGGTCTGCTTGGCCAGGCCGATCGCCGGGATCGCCTGGTTGTACTCGAAGAGCACCTCGCGCGCGGCGCTGAGCTGGCCCCGCCCGCCGTCGATGAGGAGGAGGTCGGGCAGGACCGACCACTTGGGCCGCACCGGCTCGTCGCGATCGAGGGCTTCCTGCTCGCGCCGGGCCTGGGCGAAGCGGCGGCGCAGCGTCTCCTGGAGCATGGCGTAGTCGTTGGGGCCCTCCGTCCACTTCATGCGGAAGCGCCGGTAGTCGCTCTTCCTGGGCCGGCCGCCCTCGAAGACGACGAGCGACCCCACCGCCTCGCCCGCCTGGAAGTTGCTCACGTCGTAGGCCTCGATGCGGAAGGGGAGGGCCTCCAGCCCCAGGACCTCCTGCAGCTCCCGCAGCGGCACGCCCTCCGGGCCGACGGTGCGGGCCCGCTCCTGGCGCAGGTGCAGGGCGGCGTTCTCGGTGGCCAGCTCCACCAGGCGCCGCCGGTCGCCCCGCTGGGGGACCTCCAGCGCCACCGGGCCGCCACGGCGCTGCGCCAGCCAGGCCTCCATGACCTCGTGGTCCTCCAGCCGCTCCGGCAGCAGGATCTCCCGGGGCACGGCCGGCGCGTCCTGGTAGAACTGCCCGAGGAACTGCGCCAGGATCTGCGGTCGCTCCAGCGCCTGGGTCCCCTCCAGCAGGACGTGCTGCTGCCCCTGGACCCGCCCGGCGCGGATGAAGAAGAGCTGGACACAGGCCGCGTCGCCGCTGCGGGCCAGGCCGATGACGTCGCGGTCCTCCAGCCCCGTGCTGGCGATGCGCTGGCGCTCGTAGATCGCCTCCATGGCCTCGATCTGGTCGCGCAGCTGGGCGGCGCGCTCGAACTCCAGCCGGTCGGCGGCGGCCTGCATCTCGGCCCGCAGCTCCTCCAGCAGTCCGGCCTGCCGGCCTTCGAGGAAGAGGGCGGCCTGCCGCACCTGCTCGGCGTACTGCTCCCGCGTGGCCCCCCAGGCCACACAGGGGGCGCTGCACAGCCCCAGGTCGTAGTCCAGGCAGGGCCGGGGGAGGTCGCCGGTGATCTCGATGTGGCAGGTGCGCAGCTTGAAGAGCCGGCGGATCGTCCGGATGGTGCGGCCGACCAGTTTGGGCTCGTGGTAGGGGTAGGGGCCGAAGTACCGGCTGCCGTCCCGGCGCACCCGGCGGGTCATGACGATCCTCGGGAAGGGCTCGTTGGTGAGCTGGATGTAGGGGTAGGCCTTGTCGTCGGCCATCCGCACGTTGTAGAAGGGCCGGTGCTGTTTGATCAGGTTGGCCTCGAGGATGAGGGCCTCCACCTCGTTCTGGGTGGCCACGACCTCCACGTCGGCGATCTTGCCGGTCAGGTGGCGGATCCGCGGGCTCTCCAGGTAGGCGCTGTCCTGGAAGTACTGCCGCACCCGGCTGCGCAGCGAGGCGGCCTTGCCGACGTAGATCACCCGTCCCTGGGCGTCCTTCATGAGGTAGACGCCGGGCTGGGCGGGGAGGGTCCTGAGCTTCTCCTCTAGCGCCGGACTGGCCATGACGAAAAAGCGGGCGTCCCCACGCCGCTCGCGGGTCGGCCACGCACCTCCATGATAGCACTGGGCGCGGTGGTACCCCCGCCGCCGCCCCGATTTGGCGGCGCTCCCCCGCTGAGAGCCGCCCAGCGCACTCGGCCTCTTCGGCGATCCGGGCCACCTGCTCCACGGGGAGCGGGCAAATCCCCCCAGGATGTCCATGAAGAACGCCGCGGCTCGCTCCCGGTACGTGTGCTCCAGGTCCCGCCCGTACAGGGCGTCCAGGCGGACCTCGACGCGGTCGACGCGGCGCGTCAGCAGCGCGACGGCCTCCGCCAGCGACGCCAGGGCCGCTTCGAGTCGATCCACCCGCCCTTCGAGCACGGGTCTATCTTAGCCCGGCCGGGCTCCCGAGGGCGGGCTCACCCGAACCGGTCGCCCGCAAAGGCGTCGCGGAGGAGCCGGCTCACCCCGGACCTCGGTGGCGTCTGCATCGTAGGCGTTGTTCACCAGCTCCCGCACCAGCTCGAGGCTCTCGGCGTAGAGGCGCTCGCCGATGGTCACCAGGCGGCTCTTGTCGACCCGAACGGGGAGGGTCTCCAGGCGCGTCCCGGATGAAGTCGTCCGGAGCGAGACCACTGTAGGCACGCAGATGGGTGAGCTCGCCCGGGATGTCGGCCGCCCGGGCACGGATCAGGTCCAGGTTGAGGGCGAAGCGTGCCATCCCCAGGATTACAGGAGGCGTGGCCAGGCTCCGCTGACGGCGCAGAGGATGGGCAACTGGAGGTCCCCTAAGACGACGAGGCTATGGACGACGAGCCCGGCAGCGCCTCCAGCAGCGCCCCCAGGCGGGCCAGCCCCTGGCGCAGGTGGGCCGGGTCGCCCCCGTAGCCGACGCGCACGTGGCCCTCCAGGTCGAAGTGCGCGCCGGGCACCACGAGCACGTCCTGCTCCACGCGCAGGCGTTCCGCCAGCTCGAGCGACGGGATGGGAGCGTGGTACCGCAGCAGGGCGATGGCGCCCGCCCGCGGCGGCGTCCAGCTGAGGCGGCCTCCCAGCCCTGCCACCCAGTCGGCCAGCAGGGCCAGGTTCTCGCGCAGGATCGTCCGGGTGCGCTCCAGGATCCGGGGGGCCGCCGGCGGGGTGAGCGCCACCGTGGCTGCGCGGTCGCTCAGCAACGCCGGCCCGATCGTCGTGTAGTCGTGGAGGGCGCAGAGCGCTTCGGCCACCTGCGGCGGCGCCACGGCCCAGCCGATGCGCAGCCCGGGCAGCCCGAAGGCCTTGGAGAGGCCGCCGGTGACGATGACCCGCTCGCTGCGCCCCCACGCGCTGGGAGCCGGCCGGCCGTCCAGCTCGGCCCCCCGGTAGACCTCGTCGGCGAGGATCCACGCACCGACCCGCTCGGCCGCGGCCACGACCGCCGCCACCTCGTCGTCCGTGAGCACCGCCCCCGTGGGGTTGTTCGGCTGGCAGAGGACCACCGCGCGTGTGCGGGGCCCCACCAAGCGCTCCAGCGCCTCCAGGTCGGGGCGCCACCCGGCCGCCTCGTGCAGCCACCAGGGGCGGACGGTCATCCCGAACGCGCGGAAGAGGCCGGGGAGCTGCATGTAGGTCGGGAACTGCACGACCACCTCGTCGCCGGGCGCGGCCAGCCACCAGGCGGCCAGGACGTTGGCCTCCGCGGTGCCCGTCGTGATCACGACGTGGTCGCGGGTGGCGCCGGGGTGCCGCGCCGCCACCGCGTCCCGCAGGGCCGGGCTGCCGCGCGTGTAGCCGTACCCCAGCGGCTCGGCCCCCAGCGCCCCGAGCCACCCCGCCCCGCCGTCCAGCTCCCCCAGCCGCGCCAGGTCGGTCAGGGCCAGCGGCCGGACGCCGCTCTCGGCGAGGTTGCACGCCACCGCCGTCTCGTGGGTGGACTGCCACCGCTCCATGGCGAAGGGGGCGGGGCGCACGCTCAGCGGGCGGAGCGCCGCGCGGCCGTCCCTGCGGCCGAGGCGACGCGCCGCGCCAGCGATGGGGGCGCCGGCGGTGGGGATGCCGCGGCGACCCGGTCGCCCAGCACGCGGCGGAGGAACTGGCCGGTGTAGGAGTGGTCCAGCGTCGCCACCACCTCCGGGGGCCCCTCGGCGATGACCGTCCCGCCCAGCTCGCCCCCTTCCGGCCCCAGGTCGATGATCCAGTCGGCGGTCTTGATGACGTCCAGGTTGTGCTCGATGACCACCACGGTGTTACCCGCGTCCACCAGCCGGTGCAGCACGGCGAGCAGCCGCTCCACGTCGGCGAAGTGCAGACCCACCGTCGGCTCGTCCAGGATGTAGAGGGTGCGCCCCGTGTCCCGCCGGGAGAGCTCCGTGGCCAGCTTGACCCGCTGCGCCTCGCCGCCGGAGAGCGTGGTGGCGGGCTGCCCCAGCTTGATGTAGCCGAGGCCGACGTCGTGCAGCGTCTCCAGCTTCCGGCGGATGCGCGGCACGGCCTGGAAGAACGCCAGGGCCTCGTCCACCGTCATGTCCAGGACATCGGCGATGGTCTTCCCGCGGTAGGTCACCTCGAGCGTCTCGCGGTTGTAGCGCTTCCCCTTGCACACCTCGCAGGGGACGTAGACGTCCGGCAGGAAGTGCATCTCGATGCGGACGATGCCGTCCCCCTCGCACGCCTCGCACCGCCCGCCGCGCACGTTGAAGGAGAAGCGGCCCGGCTTGTAGCCGCGCATCCGCGCGTCCGGCGTCTGGGCGAAGAGGTCGCGGATGAGCTCGAAGGTCTTCGTGTAGGTGGCCGGGTTGCTGCGCGGGGTGCGGCCGATGGGCGACTGGTCGATGTTGATGACCTTGTCGACGTGCTCCAACCCCTCGATGGCGTCGTGGGCTCCCGCCCGCTGCCGGCTGCCGTAGAGGCGCTGCATGGCCGCGCGGTAGAGGATGTCGTCGATCAGGGTGGACTTCCCCGAACCCGAGACTCCGGTCACGCACACGAACATCCCCAGCGGGATGCGCACGTCGATGCCCTTGAGGTTGTGCTCGCGGGCGCCGCGGATGACGATGGCCTCGCCGCTGCCGGGGCGCCGCCGCGGGGGGATGGGGATGCGCCGCCGTCCCGAGAGGTACTGGCCGGTGATGGAGGTGGGGTGACTGGCGACGACCTCCGGCGGGCCGCTCACCACCACCTGGCCGCCGTCGGCGCCGGCGCCGGGGCCGATGTCCACCACCCAGTCCGCCGACCGGATCGTCTCCTCGTCGTGCTCGACGACCAGGATGGTGTTGCCGAGGTCCCGCAGCCCCAGCAGGGTGTCGATCAGGCGGCGGTTGTCGCGCTGGTGCAGCCCCACGCTGGGCTCGTCCAGGACGTAGAGCACCCCCATGAGCCCCGAGCCGATCTGGGTGGCCAGCCGGATGCGCTGCGCCTCGCCCCCGGAGAGGGTGGTGGCGGTGCGGTCGAGGGTCAGGTAGTCCAGCCCCACGTTCACCAGGAACCCCAGCCGGGCGCGGATCTCCTTGAGGATCTGGTGGGCGATCAGCTGCTCCCGTTCGGTCAGCTGCAGGCGGTCGAAGAAGGCCTGCGCCTGGCGGATCGTCAGCGCGGTCAGCTCCGCGATGTTCAACCCGCCCACCCGCACGCTGAGGGACTCGCGGCGGAGCCGGGTCCCCCGGCAGTCCGGGCAGGGCAGCGTGGTCATGAAGCGTTCGATCTCCTCGCGCACGTAGTCGGAGTCGGTCTCCTTGTAGCGGCGCTCCAGCTGGGGGATGACGCCCTCGAAGGGGGCCTCGTAGACGCGCAGCGCGCCCCACTTGTTGTGGTAGCGGATGCGGATCGGCTCGGTGGAGCCGTACAGGAGCACGTCCACGAAGGCCCGCGGCAGCCGGCGCACCGGCGTCTTCATGTCCACCCGGTAGTGGGCGGCCAGCGACTGGAGGAGCTCCATGTAGTAGTCGCTGGTCGACTCGGCCCAGGGGAGGACGGCGCCGTCCAGCAGCGAGAGGTTGCGGTCGAGGACGAGGTCCGGGTCGATCTCCTGCCGGAACCCCAACCCCGAGCAGGTGGGGCAGGCCCCGTAGGGGCTGTTGAAGGAGAAGATGCGCGGCTCGATCTCCGGCAGCACCGTCCCGTGGTCCGGGCAGGCGAACTCCTGGCTGAACACCATGTCGTCGGGCACACCTGGCTGGCCCGGCGAGGCCGTCGACGCCCCCCCTGGCTCGCCCGGCTCCGCTTCGTCGCGCACCACGTGGACGTACACCAGCCCCTGGCCCAGCTTGAGCGCCGTCTCCACCGAGTCGGCCAGGCGCGTCTTCACGTCGGGGCGCACCACGATGCGGTCCACGACCACCTCGATGGTGTGTTTGCGGTGCTTGTCCAGCACGATCTCCTCGCCCAGGTCGTAGACGATGCCGTCCACCCGCACCCGCACGAACCCCTGCCGCCGCAGGTCGTCGAAGAGCTGTCGGTACTCGCCCTTCCGGCCGCGCACGATGGGGCCGAGGATCTGCAGGCGGGTCCCGGCCGGGAGGGTGAGGAGCCGGTCCACGATCTGCTCGCGAGTCTGCCGCTGGATGGGCCGCCCGCAGACCGGACAGTGGGGCTGGCCGATGCGGGCGTAGAGCAGGCGCAGGTAGTCGTAGATCTCCGTCACGGTCCCCACGGTGGAGCGGGGGTTGCGCGGCGCGCCCTTCTGGTCGATGGAGACGGCCGGAGAGAGGCCCTCGATGTAGTCGACGTCGGGCTTCTCCATCAGCCCGAGGAACTGGCGGGCGTAGGCGGAGAGCGACTCGACGTACTTGCGCTGCCCCTCGGCGTAGATGGTGTCGAAGGCCAGGGAGGACTTCCCCGACCCGGAGATCCCCGTGAGCACGACCAGCCGGTCGCGAGGGATCTCCACGGTGAGGTTCTTCAGGTTGTGCTCCCGCGCCCCGCGGACGATGATCCGATCGAGTGGCATAGGCTCAGGCCGTCGGCAGCTTCCCCGTCTCCTCCTCCGAAAACCAGCCGGAGGACCTCGTCGCCCTCCTAGCGTCGACCATTGCGTCTTCGCCGCCCCCGGCCGGTGCCGCCCCCGCGCCGGCCCGGGCCGTTCCCCCGTCCCCGCGCGCCCGCGCCCACCGGCCCGCGCTGGAAGAACGGCTCCCCCAGCCCCTGGCGCAGCTCCTGGATCTGGTCGCGCAGCACGGCGGCCTTCTCGAACTGCAGCTCCGCCGCCGCCCGCCGCATCTCCCGCTCCAGCGCGGCGATGGTCTCCTCCAGCTCCTGCGGGGAGAGCATGAGCAGCCGCGCCACCGACCAGGGCACCTTCGCCCGCTGCGTCTCCGCCAGGCGGATGAGCTCCTGCGCCGTCAGCACCTCGGTCTGCGGCCGGTACGCCTCAAGCTCCTCGGCCACCTGGGCGATGTCGATGAGGTCGCGGATGGGCTTGACCACCGACTGCGGCGTGATGCCGTGCTCGGCGTTGTAGCGGAGCTGGATCTCGCGGCGGCGGTTCGTCTCGTCGATGGCCCGGCGCATCGACTCGGTGACCGCGTCGGCGTAGAGGAGCACGCGGCCCGACGCATGTCGGGCCGCGCGACCCATGGTTTGAATGAGCGACGTCTCCGACCGGAGGTACCCTTCCCTGTCTGCGTCCAGGATCGCCACCAGGGAGACCTCCGGCAGGTCCAGCCCCTCGCGCAGCAGGTTGATGCCGACCAGCACGTCGTAGGTCCCCAACCGCAAGTCCTTGAGGATCTGCACGCGCTCCAGGGTCTCCACCTCGGCGTGCAGGTAGTGGACCTTGAGCCCCATCTCCGCCAGGTAGGCCGTCAGGTCCTCGGCCATACGCTTGGTGAGCGTGGTGACCAGGGTCCGCTCCCCCTTCGCCGCCTGGGCGCGGATCTCCCCGATCAGGTCGTCGATCTGCCCGCGCGCCGGGCGCACCTCCACGTGCGGGTCGACCAGCCCGGTGGGCCGGACGATCTGCTCCACCACCCGCTGGCTGACCTCCAGCTCGAAGGGCCCGGGGGTGGCCGAGACGAAGATGGCCTGGTGGATGAGGCGCTCGAACTCCTCCCAGGTGAGCGGACGGTTGTCGTAGGCCGAGGGCAGCCGGAAGCCGAAGTCCACCAGGTTCTTCTTGCGGGAGCGGTCCCCTTCCACCATCCCCTTGATCTGCGGCACGGTGACGTGGCTCTCGTCGATGAACATCAGGAAGTCGCGGGGGAAGTAGTCCAGCAGACAGCCGGGACGCTCCCCGGGGGCCCGGCCGTCCAGGTGGCGCGAGTAGTTCTCGATCCCCGGGCAGTAGCCCACCTCCCGCAGTAGCTCCAGGTCGTAGCGGGTGCGGAACTCCAGGCGCTGCGCCTCTAGCAGCTTGCCCTGCTGGCGGAACCACGCCACCCGCTCCTGCAGCTCCTCCTCGATGGAGCGCAGCGCCCGCTCCAGCCGCTCCTCCGTCGTCACCCAGTGCTTGGCCGGCCAGATGGCGATGACCGACTTCTCCTCCAGGACCTCGCCGGTGAGCGGATCGAGCTCGAGGATGCGGTCCACCTCGTCCCCGAAGAGCTCCACCCGCACCGCCCGTTCCTCGTAGGCGGGGAAGACCTCGATGACGTCGCCCCGCACGCGGAAGCGGCCGCGGGCGAAGTCCACGTCGTTGCGCTCGTACTGGATGTCGACCAGGCGGCGCAGGATCTCCTCGCGGGAGCGGCGCTCGCCCCGACGGATGAGGAGCATGACCTCGCGGTAGTCCTCCGGGCGGCCCAACCCGTAGATGCAGGAGACCGAGGCCACGACGATGACGTCCCGGCGCTCCATCAGCGCCTTGGTGGCGGCGTGGCGCAGGCGGTCGATCTCATCGTTGATGGAGGCGTCCTTGGCGATGTAGAGGTCGGTCTGGGGCACGTAGGCCTCGGGCTGGTAGTAGTCGTAGTAGGAGACGAAGTAGCGCACGGCGTTGTGGGGGAAGAACTCGCGGAACTCGCTGTAGAGTTGCGCCGCCAGCGTCTTGTTGTGGGCGATCACGAGCGTGGGGCGCTGGACCTGGGCGATCACGTGGGCCATGGTGTAGGTGTTGTGCACGAAGAGGCCGCCCACGCCCGCAAGAAACGTCTCATGCTCCGCCACTGCCAGGTCGTAGACCCGCGCCTCACCCCGGGCGGGTGCAACCACCTCGACGCGGGTCCAGAAGGGATTCAGCAGGACCTGCATCTCCCGGACACGCCGGAGGACCGGAACGTGCTCCTGCATGTGAGCCTCATCGGCTAGAAAGTCCAGTACCCGCTTGGCCACCGTTTTCGAGGGCCGGCGGCGTCCCCCCTCGATGAGCGCGAGAGCCGAACGCGAGAGCGCGACGTGTCGAGCGACCTGCGTCTGGCTCAGCCCCAACTGACGGCGAACGTCCCGGAGCACCTCCGGGTCCAGCGGGATCACGTCGACGTTCGTGTTCTCTCGGCCCCCACAGAGGGCGTTGAGGCGATCCTGCTTGGCCAGTGGGCGAAACCCGATCGCCTCTCGAAACCGCCTCAGGAAGGGTTGTCCGGACACGGACAGCCGCCAGTAGGGCACACGGACATGGCGTTCGCGCACGCGTGCCACAATGCCGAAACGCAAGAGCGCGTAGGCGAGGTCGGACGCCAGGGTCGCACTGGCCGTGGTGGCCGTGACCTCGTCTCCCTCCACGCCGCCATCGGCGCTGAAATAGGCCCGCAGGAGCTCGGCCAAGTCGGCATTGGCGAGCTGAGGCCAGAACGGCGGCAGGTGTTTGTCGCGAGCCTTTCGCCCGCACCACGTGGTGAGTAACCGCGCCCACAGGACCGACGGCAGGGTATAGTCGTATCGTCCCGGACCTCGACGGACCCGAAGTCCAAAGGATCGAGCGGCCGCTTCAATATCCTGAATGACTCCGGGATCCGCCGATGAAATCGTCAGCACGCCCCTCCCGACATACCCCTCGGCGAGGAAGTATCCGATGAAACGCATCAGGAGTGGCGTAATCGGCAGGTCCGCCGGCAAGTCATGGAAGCGCCGTCGGCTTCCCATCCGGGCCCCCGCCCGCAGCGCCGGAATGGCCGCGACGAGGTCACGATACGTGCGAAGGGCCATCCGTTCTCCGCGCAGCAGCCCGGCAGCGCGGTGGGACGGGAGGATGGCCCGCAGCACCTGGTGCTTCGTCTTCCAGACCGCGCCGAACGCCGGGATGGCAACAGCGATTCGCACGCCGTCGCCGACGCCGTCATCCAAGACATCCTCCAAGGCGAGCGCGGTGAGGGGTGCCGGAGGCTCGTCGAGGGTCCGCGGCAGGGGAAGGTAATCGCCGGGCCTGATGGCGGACGTCTCAAGCAGCTGGAGACGACCGTCTCTGAGGACGAAGAAGTTATGGTCGCCGGTGACGGTGACGCTCCGGCCGCAGGCGGTCCGAACCTTCCATAACTGCCGGGGAGCGCGGTGCCGAATGACCTGCCGAACCGGTTTCCAGGAGACCCGGCCCGAGCCAGGATCAAGACTCAAGGCTTCCAGCTGGTGACCGGTCCCGGCAAGATCCAGGACCTCCGCATCGCCCTCCCACCGCACGGCCGAGTGATGGTGCGCCATGAGAGCGTCCACAACTTGGCCGATGGGCTGCAGCTGGATACGGCCCCCCTGCCTGAGGTACACAGGCGTGTCGGCGACGACACTCTTCCCGGACCCCGTGACCCCCAGCAGGGTGGTGAAGCGGTTCCCGGCCTGGATGCTCTCCACCAGCTCGGCGATCGCCTTGGGCTGATCGCCCCGGGGTTCCATGTCTGTGACGAGCTGGAACTCCGGCACCGTCCCCTCCTCGCCCGGCGCGATCTGCCGGCCGCCGCGGCCGTCACCCGGTGGGCGGGCGCGCCGACCGCAGGGCAGCAGCGGCCCGACCGCAGGGCATAAGAAAAGTCTACCATCGGGTCGCGCGGCGGAGCCACGGGTTTGGTGCGGGGCCCGGCTGGAGCCGGTCCGGGCGGTCCGGGTGACGGGTCCTGGTAGGGAATCGGGGCTCAGAGGGCGAAGAAGCAAGGGCCTGGGGGCTTGGGAACCGCACGGCCCGCTTTCTGGGCAATCTACCGGAGGACACCAGTCCGGAAAGGAAGGATCGCGCAATGCCGAGGGGAACGGTCAAGTGGTTCAACGCCGAGAAGGGGTATGGCTTCATCACCCCTGATGAAGGCGGGAAGGACGTTTTCGTGCACCACACGGCCATTCTGATGGAGGGCTACCGCAGCCTGAACGAGGGTCAGAAGGTCGAGTACGAGATCACCCAGGGCCAGAAGGGTCCCCAGGCCACGAACGTCCGGCCGCTCTAGGCGGTCAGGGCCCGGCCGCACCAGGCGGCCAGGGCTTCGCTGCGACCCAGCCGGCTGGCCCCGCCGGCCGTCCACCGGCGGGAGGGACCGAGCGACAGGTAACGAGCACGTCGATGGGCGGGCACGAGCCCGCCCATCCGGCTGTTCCCGCTGCCGACGCCGCGCACCACCGGCACGCCCCGGGGCGGTGGCGCGGGCCTCCCGCCCTACCCGGTCCGGACCTCCCGCCCTACCCCTGGATGACCTGCACCTCCGTGGCCTCGGAAGCGGTACCCGCGGGGTCCACGGCCCGGGCGACGATGGTCAGCCGGGCGCCGCGGATGCGGACGGTGGGCTGGATGGTCACCTGCCAGCGGCCGGCGGCGTCGGCCGTCGTGGTGACCTCGCGTAGCTCCCGCGCATCGCCACCAGCAGCACCTGCGCGCTGTAGTCGATCCGCACGACCACCTGGTAGCCGGGCAACGTCCGTCCGCGCACCACGATCGGCGCCCCCACCGTGCTCCCCGCCGACGGGGCGAGGATGGCCGGCGGCGGGACCTCACCGGCCACCAGCGCTGGACGACGGGGGTCAGCCAGTGAGCCGCCGCCAGAGCGCCTCCACCTGGCGGCGGGTCTCCTCGAGGGAGCCGGAGTTGTCGATGACCCAGTCGGCCTCGGCGGCCTTCTCGCGCACGGGGCGCTGCGCCGCCAGGCGCTGGCGCGCCGCCGCCTCGTCCAGGCCATCGCGCGCGCGCAGCCGCGCCACCTGGGTGCCTTCGTCGGCCACGACCACGATCACGCCCTCCAGCGGGTAGGCCTGACGGGGTGCGGTGTCGAGCAGCAGGGGGAGGTCCAGCACGATCACCGCGTCGGCAGGCAGGCGGCGCTGCAGCCGCTCCACCTCCTGGTGCAGGCGCTCGCGCACGGCCGGGTGGACGATGGCGTTGAGGCGCCGCCGCGCCTCAGGGTCGGCGAAGACGCGGCGGCCCAGGGCGGCCCGGTCGAGGGTGCCGTCGGCCCGGACCACCCCCGGCCCGAAGGCCTCCACGATCGCCTGGAAGACCGGCGTGCCGGGCTGCTGGAGCTCCCGCACGATGGCGTCGGCGTCCAGGACGACCGCGCCCAGCGCCCGCAGCATGGCGGCCACGGTGCTCTTCCCGCTGGCCACGCCACCGGTCAGCCCGATGACTCGCGCCACCCGCCCGGGCCGCCTCAGCGCCGGCCGGCGGCCAGCGCCGGGAGGGGCGCCATCTCCGCCCAGTTCGGTCCGGCCTTCGCCTCCGTGGTCAGGGGGACGCGCAGGGGGTAGGCCGCTTCCATCACGGCCTGGATCGCCCGCGCCACCGGCTCGACCTGCCCCGCCGGCACCTCGAAGAGCAGCTCGTCGTGCACCTGCAGGATCATGCGCACCTCGGGCCAGCGCGGCAGGACGTCGCGGGCCAGGTCGATCATCGCCTTCTTGATGATGTCCGCGCTGGAGCCCTGGATGGGCGTGTTGATGGCGGTGCGCTCCGCCGCCTCGCGCACCACGCGGTTGCGGCTGAAGAGGTCGGGCAGGTAGCGGCGCCGGTTGAGCAGCGTGGTGACGTACCCCTCGCGCCGCGCCTGCTCCACGATGCGCTGCATGTAGGCGCGCACGCGCGGGTAGCGGGCGTAGTAGGCCTCGATGTACCGCTTCGCCTCGGTCTTGGTGATCCCGAGCTGGGCGGCCAGGCCGAACTCGCTCATCCCGTAGGCCACCCCGAAGACGATGACCTTGGCCCGCCGGCGCAGCTCCGGGGTGACGGCCTCGCGCGGGACGTTGAAGACCTCCATGGCCGTCACGGTGTGCACGTCGTCGCCGCGGGCGAAGGCCTCGAGCAGCGTGGGGTCCTCGGTGATGTGCGCCAGCACGCGCAGGTCGATCTGGGAGTAGTCGACCCCCAGCAGCAGGCAGCCGTCCGCGGGGATGATGGCGCGGCGGATCTGGCGGCCCGCCTCGGTGCGGATGGGGATGTTCTGCAGGTTGGGCTCGGCGGAGCTGATGCGCCCCGTGGCCGCCAGCGTCTGGTTGAAAGTGGTGTGCACCCGACCCGTGCGCGGGTCGACGAGCCGCGGCAGGACGTCCACGTAGGTGCTCTTGAGCTTCACCAGCTCGCGGTGCTCCACGATGCGGGCGGCGATCTCGTGCTGCCCGGCCAGGTACTCCAGCACCTCGGCGTCGGTGGACAGGCCGGTCTTCGTCTTCTTGAGCGCGGGGAGCTGCAGCTTCTCGAAGAGGACGAAGGCCACCTGCCGGGGGCTGCTGATGTTGAACTCGGTGCCGGCCAGCCGGTAGATCTCCCGGGTCAGGGCGTCGATGCGCGCGGCCAGCTCCCGGCTGAGGGCCTGGAGATAGGGGACGTCCACCCGCACGCCGGCGCGCTCCATGGCCGCCAGCACCGGGACGAGGGGCAGCTCGATCTCGCGGTAGAGCGCCTCCAGCTCGCGCTCGCGCAGGCGGGCCTCCAGCAGCGGGCGCAGGCGGGCCAGGGCGTCGGCGCCGCGGCAGGCCGCCGCACCGACGTCGAGGGCCAGCGGGCCCTGCCTCTCCGCCTCCTCGTCCAGGCGCCACCCCAGGTACTCCCAGGCAGCGGTGGCCAGGGTGTGGGTCTTCTTGCCCGGGTTGAGGAGATAGGCCGCCAGCCCGGCGTCGAAGTCCCACCCGCCCGGGGTCACGCCGAGCCGGGCCAGCGTGTGCAGGTCGGCTTTGAGGTCGCCGCTGGCCTTGCGCACGCGCGCATCAGCGCACCACGCCGCCAGGGCCTCGGGCAGCCGGTCGTCCAGGGGGAGGTGGCGGGCCCGTCCGGCCCGCCCCGCCACGGCGATCCCCCGCAGGGCGGCCGTCAGGGGATGCCCGGGCTCGCGCACCAGGTAGACGCCGGCCTCCGCGGTGGCCTCGGCGAGCAGGGCGGAGACGTCGTCGGCCGCCCCGTACTCCCCGTCGACCGGGACGGCAGCCGGCGTCCCGCCCAGGCGCTCCAGCAGCGTCTTGAACTCCAGGGCCTTGAAGAGGCGCTCGACCGCGGCGCGGTCCGGCTCCCGCCGCGCCAGGTCCTCCCACCGCCATGACAGCGGCGCGGGCACCACCGTGGCCAGGTGCTTGCTCTGCAGGATCTGGGCCGCGTGCGCCCGCAGCCGCTCCCGCAGCCGGGGCGGCGCCTCGTCGAGCCGGTCGAGCAGCGCCTCCACGGTGCCGAACTGCGCCACGAGCTGCGCCGCCGTCTTCTCGCCGATCCCCGGCACGCCGGGGATGTTGTCGGTGGGCTCCCCCTTGAGCGCCTTGAAGTCGGGCAGGCGCTCGGGCGGGAAGCCGAAGCGGGCGCGCACCCGCGCCTCGTCGTAGGTGGTCGTCTCGGTGACGCCGCGGCTCGTGATCATCACCCGGATCCCCGGGCGGACGAGCTGGAGGAGGTCCAGGTCGCCGCTCACGATCAGCACGTCGAACCCGTCCTCGACCCCGCGCAGCGCCAGGGCGGCGATGACGTCCTCCGCCTCGTACCCTTCGACCTCGAAGATGGGGATGCGGAAGTGCTCGAGGACCTCCTGGCTCAGCGCGAGCTGCGGGCGCAGGTCGTCGGGCATGCGCTCCCGGTGGGCCTTGTAGGCCTCGTAGGCGCGGTGCCGGAAAGTCGGGGCGGCGCGGTCGTAGGCGGCGGCCAGGAAGTCGGGCGCCTCCTCCTCCAGGACCTTGAGGAGCATGCTGGTGAAGCCGTAGACGGCGTTGGTCGGCCGGCCGTCCGTGGTGGTGAAGTAGGGCAGGGCGAAGAAGGCGCGGTAGACCAGGCCGTTGGCGTCGAGCAGGACGAGCTTCCGGGTCACGGGGTCAGTATACTCTGCGGCCCGCCCGGGCCAGCGCCCACTCCCGGCAAGAGGCGGTGGGACACCTCCTCGACGTCGGAGGTGCGCGGTCAGGAGCCGCCCGCAACTTCCTGCGCGGGGTCTGGCTCGGCCACCCCCCTCCACCCGGTCCTGGTGGACCTCCCCATCGGCGCCTGGGGTGCTCCCTGGCCGAGGACCGGCTGGAGGGGGAGACAATTGTCTGCCCCTGCCACGGGTCGCGGGTCGCGCTCGCCGACGGCCGCGCGCTGGAGGGCCCAAGAGCCTACCCCCAGACGGTCCTGGAGACGCGGGTCCACAACGGCCAGGTGGAGGTCAGGCGCGCGGAGTAGCGAGGGGCTCACACGGGGGAGGGGCCGCGGCGCAGCCAACGCCGCAGCCCCCATCCCCCGAGGCCCAGCACGGCCAGGGGGGTGACCGCGCCGAGCACGACCAGCACCCACTCCGTCGCCGCCAGGACCTGCCGCACCGTCCCCAGGAAGGCCTGGCGGACCTTCGGCAGGGTGGCGCCCAGATCCCAGAGACGCACCGGGACACCGCCCGGCCGCTCCCGCACCGTCACCTCGATCGTGGCGAAGTCGACTCGCTCCCCCAGCATGCGCAAGCGGCCGGCCAGCGTCTCGATCTCCCCGCGCACGCGGGCCAGTTCCTGCTCGATGGTCAGCAGGTCCGACACCCGCCCTGCGCGGTCCATCAGCGCCAGGAGCTGCCGCTCGTGCCGCTCCAGGTTGCGCAGGCGGGCCCGCAGGTCCACCAGCTGCTCCGAGACGTCCTCGCCGCGCACCTCCCGCTGCTCCACCTGCCCGAGCGCCTCCACCTCCTCCAGCGCCCGGTGGAACCGCGGCGCGGGGACGCGCAGGACGTAGCGGCTCTCCCCCCGCTGCCGGTCGGTGCTGGAGGCGGCCACGAACCCGCCACCCTGCTCGGCGATGCGCACCAGCGCGGCGGACGCGTCCGCCAGGCGGGCGACGAGCAGCGTCACGCTGGCCTGGTGCACCACCTGGCGGATGACGGGTGCGGTGCCGGCGCCGCTGCCCACCGTCTGTACCGCCGGTTGCAGCGCCGGGGTGGCCGGTGCCCGCCCCGGGGCGGACGGCGCCCCCGGCCCCAGGCGCGGCAGGGCGGTGCCGACCTCGTCCTCTGGGACGGCCTGCTGCCAGAGGTTCGCGGCGAAGAGCCCGACCAGGAGGATCGCCACCGCCGCCCCGGCGAGGCGCCACGCCGACCCCTCGAGCGATGGGGGGAGTCGGCTGAGCCACAGGCCCGGCCAGCGGCGCTCACGCCGCAGCCGGTCGTAGACCGCGGCCCGCACGGCCGGCGGCGCGGAGACGGGGCCGAGGGCACGCACCGCGCCCACCGTCTGCTCCAGCGCGTCGAGCCGCGCGCGACAGGACGGGCAGGCCTCCAGGTGCCCCTCCAGCACCGCGCGCGTCTGGGCGTCAACCTCGTGGTCCAGGTAGGCCGAGAGGTCGTCGGCGGACGGGTGCGTGTTGGCGAGATGCGTGCTCATGGCGCGTCCTCCACCACACCCAGGTCCCGGAGCGCCTGGCGGAGCGCCTCCCGCGCCCGGCTGAGCCGGGAGCGGACGGTCCCGATGGGGATCCCCAGGACACCGGCGATCTCCTCGTAGGCCATCCCCTGCAGGTCGCGCAGCACGACGATGGTGCGGTGCGGCGGGGAGAGCCGGGCCAGCGCCGCCTGCACGCGGCGCTCCGCCTCCCGGCGCTCCAGCTCCAGGTCCGGGTTGTGGGCGGCGGCCGCGAGCGTCACCTCGTCGAGCCCCGCGGGGGGCGCCTGGGGGCGCCGGCGCACCAGGTCGAGCGCGGTGTTCACGGCGATCCGGTGTAGCCAGGTCCCGAAGGCAGCGTGGTGGCGGTAGCGCGGCAGCGCGCGGTAGGCCTTGATGAAGGTCTCCTGCGTGACGTCGCGCGCGTCCTCCGCATTGCCGGTGACGCGGTAGGCCAGATGGTAGATCCGGTCCTGGTGGATGAGGACGAGGCGGTCGAAGGCTTCCAGGTCACCGCGCTGGCTGCGCTCGATGAGGGCGCCCTCATCGACGTCCGCGCCGGCGCCCCGGTCCGCCGGTCTGGCGGCATCCCGGCCCGCCGGGTCCTCGGGACCACGGACCTGCGGCCTCCCCGTCACCAGTCCCATCCGCGCGGCGTCCTGCATCCGCCCCCTTAGACGAGGGGAACAGGCGGGGGTTCCCCCGGCCGACGCCCTCCTCTGCGATGCTATACTGACGGACAGAGCGTGCGCCGGGCTGGCGGAACTGGCATTCGCGGCAGACTCAAAATCTGCTGGGGCTGACGCCCCGTGAGGGTTCGACTCCCTCGCCCGGCACCACCCCCCGGGGCTCCTGCGCAGCGGTGCTCCCGATCCCCTCCCTATCCGGCCCTTCGACCTCTCGTCCCGCACCCGGGTCGTCCGAGAACACGTCGAAGTACCGCGCGTAGAAGCGGGCCAGCCACGCCGGGCGGGCCATGGCGGCCGCAGTCCAGCCCAGCACGGGCCTGGGGAGGAGGAGCGTCCCTGCCGTCAGCCAGGTGAGCCAGCGGAACCGGGCGGCGGAGCGCCGCAGGAACCGGGTATAGGCGTCGGCAGCCGCGGCCGCGCTGATACGGCCCTCGAGCGCGGCGGCGAGCAGCCCCCCGCAGACTGTGCCGGCGAGCAGGGCGGTGCGGATCCCCTCCCCCGTCAGCGGCAGGCAGTGCCCGCCGGCGTCCCCTGCGGGGAACACGCCGGCCCGCGGCAGGGGACGCAGCCCCGTGGCCAGGAAGCCGCCGTGGAGCGAGCCGGGGGTGAGCCCGAACCGGGCCAGGAAGGCGCGCAGCGCCGGCAGCAGCTTCGTCCGTCCCCGGTAGCTGAGGACCCCGAACCGTGTCACGGGTCCACTCGGGAAGGCCCAGGCATAGCCGTCGCGCACCTCAGGGAGGAAGGCGAAGCGCAATCCGTCATCCATCGGCGCCGGCAGCTCGGTCTCCACCCCAAAGGCGGTGCGGCGTCCGGGGAGGGCCCGGGCTAGCGGGGAGCGCGGCCCCATGGCGTCGACGACGAAGCGCGTCCGGACCGTGCCCGCCGCGGTGTGCACCTCCAGCCATCCGCCGGGTGCGGGGGTCCGGGTCACGCCTGTGACGGCGGCCAGGTGAAAACGCGCCCCCGAGGCGGCGAACGCCAGGCGGCAGAACGCGGCGTAGTCGATGGTGCCGAAGGGACGCGGCAGGGGCCAGGTCGTGGTGCGCCGGTCGACGGTGATCACCAGCCGGTCGTGCCGCTGGAGGACGGCCGCTCCTGCGTCCATGCGCTCCACCAGGTGGACCGGCAGGGCACAGGCGGAGGTCTGGTGCGCGCCCAGCGGGGCGCGGTCCAGGACGAGGGCCCGGGGCCCCAGCGCACGGGCGGCGGCCAGCCCCGCGAAGCTCGCCCCCGCGACCACGACGTCTGCGCACTCGGGCAACGGCGTGCGCGGGGGAGGGGTGGGCGCTGCGGCGGGAGCGCTCCCGCCGGGCATGAGCCAGGCGCCCCTCATCGCACCGGCCGGGCCCGCTCGAACCGGATGGTGCCGGTGTAGGGAGGGACCTGGAGGGAGGGGTGACGGGTGATCTGCACGGAGAGGCCGAGCCCCCGGAGCCCCTCGACGAGCCCGCCGCGGATGGTGAGCGCCTCCTGCAGCGTCTGCGGGTCACCCAGGGCCGTGATGCGGTAGGGGGCGGTGAGGCGCCGCAGGTTCACCACAACCGTCCCGCCGACCTGGCTGAACCCGGTCATTGCGGTGACCCGCTGCCCGTTCACGGCCACGGCCTCGGCGCCGGCCGCCCACAGCTCGTTCACCACGCCGACCAGATCCTGGTAGGTGACGATCACCGGGGCGGCGCCGGCCGGCTGGACGGGCGCGTCACGCAGGACGACGACCACGCCCGGCCCCTCCATGGCCACGAGGCCCAGCGCCATGCGCAGCTGCTCCACCTCGTGGGTGAGGGAGGCGGCCAGGCTGCGCCCCTGGGCCTGGGCGCGCTCGTAGCGCTCCAGCTGCTTCCGCAGCGCCGCCACCTGCCCTTCCAGGGCACGACGGGCCTCGCGCTCCTCCCGCAGGAGGCTGGCCAGCGCGTAGACGTTGCGCGTGGGGACTTCGGCCTGCTCGGCCACGAGCTCGCGGCCGGTGCGGAGCTGGACCACCAGCAGGAAACCCAGGGCCATGAGGACGAGGGCGGCCAGCGGCTGCCACACCGGCAACCGGGTCCGCACCCGCGCGGCGGAGGCCAGCAGGTCGTGGGCCATTCAGCGGGCTCCGGAGGCGACCAGACGCCGCTCCAGCTCCCGGGCCCCCTCCGTACCGAGGAAGGGGCCGACGAAGCGGCCGGCGATGCGCCCCTGCGGGTCGATGAAGATCGAGGTGGGCAGCCCGGTCACCCGGAACTGCCGCATCAGGTCACCTGCGGCGTCGAAGACCGCCGGGTAGGTGATCCCGTGGGTCCCCAGGAAGGCCCTGGCGGCCTCGTACTCGTCCACCACGGCCACGCCCAGCACCACCACGCCCCGGTGGCGGAACGCCTGCGCCGTGCGCTCCAGCACGGGCGCCTCCTCCCTGCACGGGACGCACCAGGAGGCGAAGAAGTTCAGCAGGACGGTGCGGCCGCGGAAGTCGCTCAGGCGGACCGGCCGGCCGTCGCGCAGCGACGGGCGCACGAAGTCCGGAGCCGGCGGACGCGACACGACCGGGAGCATCCCCGGCAGTTCCGGGAGCGCGGGGGCCCGCGGGACCCCGGGGGCGGTGGCCGGCCGTGCGACCACCTCCGGGAGCGGGGGCCGCGCCGGGGCGAGGACGCCGCGGGCCGCGGCCAGCGCCAGCCCGCCCGCGGCCAGGAGTGCCAGGAGCCACAGCCCCGCTCCCAGGCGCCAGAGGCGACGGCGCGGAGCGCTGAGCGGGTGGTCGGTCACGGGGGTCCTTCCAGCCAGGCGGCCACCTGGTCGAACTCCGCCTGCAGCACGGTCAGCGCCTCCTCCCCGCGCACCCGCACCCCGCGCGCCCGCACCACCGTCTCCTGCCCCGATCCCACCAGGTGCAGGACGAGCCCGTGCGGTCCGGGGTGGCGGTCGAGGGAGCGGCGCAGGCGCTCCAGGCCCTCGGGGCCGAGGGAGGCGGGCAGGCGCACGTGCAGGTCTCCGGCCGGGTCCGCGGCCGGGGCCTCGGCCGCGGCGGAGAGCGCTTCCCCCTCCTCCCCGTCGTCTGCCGTCCCCGCCGGTCGGACGGCGACACCGTTCAGGGTGACCGGCTCGGCGGCCGGCGCCTCCGCCAGCGGGAAGAGCGCGTCGGCCAGGACCTTCACCTGCTGCTCGGCGACGTCCACGCGCCCGCGCACCACCAGGATGGCGTCCTTCTTCAGCAGGACGGCGTGCTGCTCGTAGGTGCGTGGGAAGACGATCACCTCGACGCTCCCGGTGAGGTCCTCCAGGGTCAGGAAGGCCATCACCGAGCCGCTCTTGGTGGTGGTGCGCTTCAGGGCGGCGACGATCCCGCCGACGGTGACCGGCGTGCGGTCGCGCACCTCGGCGAGCTGGCCGATGGGCAGGCTGGTGCGCGCGGCCAGGTCCTCCTGCACGTGGGCCAGCGGGTGGTCGGAGATGTACAGGCCCAGCATCTCCTTCTCCATGGCCAGCCGTTCCTCTTGGGTGAACTCGGGCAGCCCGACGCTGCCGTCCGGCATCGCCGGAGTGCTCTCGACCCCCACGTCGAACAGCCCCTGCTGGAGGGAGTCCCGCAGCCGCTGTGCCCGCTGCCCCGCCGCCAGCGCGCCGTCCAGGGCGGCCAGCAGCTGGGCCCGCGGCACGCCCAGCGAGTCGAACGCCCCCGCCTTGATGAGCGCCTCCACCACGCGCTTGTTCACCACGCGCGTGTCGACGCGGGCGCAGAAGTCCGCCAGGCCGGTGAAGGGGCCGCCGGCCTCGCGGGCGCGGATGATCTCCTGCACCGCCCCCAGCCCCACGTGCTTCACCGCCCCCAGCCCGAAGCGGATGGCCCCGCCGGCCACGGCGAAGTTCTCCGCCGAGGCGTTCACGTCGGGCGGCAGCACCTGCAGCCCCATGCGCCGCGCCTCGGCCACGGCCAGCGCCACCTTGGCCTGCCAGTCCTGGCCCTGCGCCTCGTGGGTGAGGACCGCCGTCATGTACTCCACCGGGTAGTTGGCCTTCAGGTAGGCGGTGTAGTAGGCGATGAGGCCGTAGCAGGCCGCGTGCGCTCGGTTGAAGCCGTAGCGGGCGAAGGGCTCGAACTGCTCCCAGAGCTGGTCGATGACCTTGGGGGGGATGCCGTTGCGCCGGGCCCCGCGCACGAACTTCTCCCGCTGCGCCTCCAGCTTGTCCTTGATCTTCTTGCGGATGGCGTAGCAGAGGACGTCGGCCTCGGCCAGGGTGAAGCCGGCCACCGCCTGGGCCACGGCCATGACGTCCTCCTGGTAGACCATCACCCCGTAGGTGTCGCGCAGCACCGGCTCGAGCCGCGGGTGGAGGTAGGTGATCGGTTCCTTGCCGTGCTTGCGCCGGATGTAGGCGGGGATGTTGGCCATCGGCCCCGGGCGGAAGAGGGCGACCATGGCCATGATGTCCTCGATGCGCGAGGGGCGCAGCTCGCGCAGGTAGCGGGTCATCCCCGCCCCCTCCAGCTGGAAGATCCCCACGGTCTCCCCCGCGGAGAGCAGGTCGTAGGTGGCCTGGTCATCCAGCGGGATCGCCTTGAGGTCGATGCGCACGCCGCGGGTCTGCTCGATGATCCGGAGCGCCGTGTCCAGGATGGTGAGGTTCACCAGGCCCAGGAAGTCCATCTTGAGCAGGCCGATCTTGTCCACGGAGTTCATGTCGTACTGGGTCATCACCAGGTCGCCCTTGGTGGCCTTCTGCAGCGGCACGTGCTCCGTCAGCGGCTCCCGGGAGATGATCACCCCGGCGGCGTGGGTGCTGGCGTGGCGGGCCACGCCCTCCAGCTTGCGGGCCAGGTCGAGCAGGCGCCGGACCTGCGCGGACTCGCGGGCCAGGCGGGCGAGCTCGGGGTCCTGGCGCAGCGCCTCGTCCAGGGTGGCGTTGAAGGGGATGAGCTTGGCGATGCGGTCCACGTCGCCGTAGGGCAGCCCCATGACCCGGCCCACGTCGCGCACCGCCTGGCGGGCCCCCATGGTGCCGAAGGTGATGATCTGGGCGACGTGGTCGAGCCCGTACTTGTCGATGACGTAGCGGATGACCTCGTCCCGCCGGCTGTCCATGAAGTCCACATCGATGTCCGGCGGGGTGAAGCGTTCCAGGTTGAGGAAGCGCTCGAAGGGCAGGCGGTAGCGGATGGGGTCGACGTCGGTGACCCCGAGCGCATACAGGACCAGGCTGCCGGCGGCGGAGCCGCGCACCGTGGTGAGGATGCCGCGCTCGCGGGCGAAGCGGACGAAGTCCCAGACGATGAGGAAGTACGCGGCGTAGCCGGTCTGGGCGATGACGCGCAGCTCCTCGTCCAGCCGCGCCTGCAGCTCCGGGGTGACGCGGCCGTAGAGGCGGCGCAGCCCGGCCTCGCACAGGGCGCGCAGGTAGGAGTCGGCCGTCTCCCCGGCCGGGACGGGGAAGTGGGGCAGGCGCAGCGTCCCCATGGGGATCTCCAGGTCGACGCGCTCGGCGATCTCGAGCGGCGTGCGCAGCGCCTCCGGGAGGTCGGCGAAGAGGCGGGCCATCTCCTCGCCGCGCTTCAGGTAGAACTCGGGGACGTCCCCCATGCGCGGCTTGTCGGTCTGGTCGAGCCCGATGTTCATCTGGATGCACATCAGGGCGTCCTGGGCGTCGGCGTCCTCCCGGTGGACGTAGTGGACGTCGTTGGTGGCCACCAGCGGCAGGCCCAGGTCGCGGGCCAGGCGCACCACGCCGTGGCGCACCTTCGCCTCCTCGGGCAAGCCGTGGTCCTGGACCTCCAGGTAGTAGTGGTCGGGCCCCAGGATGTCCCGGTACGTGGCGGCGATGCGCCGGGCGGCGGCCTCGTCGTCGGCGAGCAGGGCCCGCGCCACCTCCCCCTGGAGGCAGGCGGAGAGGGCGATGAGCCCCCCGCGGTGGCGGGCCAGCAGGGCGTGGTCGATGCGCGGCTTGTAGTAGAAGCCGTCCAGGTGGGCGGCCGTGGTGAGGGCGATGAGGTTGCGGTAGCCCTCCAGCGAGGTGGCCAGCAGCACCAGGTGGTGGGCCACCGCGTCCAGTTTGGGGTCGCGGTCGGCCATGGTCCGGGCGGCGACGTAGGCCTCCACGCCGATGATGGGCTTGAGGCCGGCCTGCCGCGCCGCCAGGAAGAACTCGATGGCCCCGTACATCGCCCCGTGGTCGGTCAGGGCGATGGCCGGCATGCCCGCGCGCGCCGCCGCCTCCATGAGCTGGGGGATCCGGCTGTGGCCGTCGAGCAGGGAGTACTCGGTGTGCAGGTGGCAGTGGACGAACGGTTCGGTCATCGGTCCCTCGCGGCGTCGTCCCGGGAGCGGCTTCCGAGAGGCAGTCTACTCCATCCCCGGGAGGCGGTCACGGGGACGGGACCGCACCGGGCCTCGCTCAGCGGGCGGCGCCCTCGGGGATCACTTCGAAGCCCTGGTCCGCGAAGTGCCGGTCGAAGGCGAACGCCCGCCGCACCCCCCGCCGGCGCATGCACTCGAAGCTGACCCGGTCGACCAGGCTGACCTCCCGGTCGCGCGCGGCGATGAGAGCCGTGAGGGCCATTTCGTGCACGTTCTCGTCCACCCACACCGTGGAGAGCACGGGGAGGAGGTCGTCCCGGAGCGCCTGCACCGCCGCCGTACCGAGGCGCCGCTGCAGCAGGGCGGTGGTCTCGACGAGGACGTAGTTGTGGGTGAGCAGCGGGTCCCCTGCCCGCAGAAGCCCGGCCCAGGTGGCTGCGGCTGCACGATGCACCTGGTCGTCCCGGTCGAGCAGCGCGTACAGTGCGGAGGTATCGATGAAGGTGTTCAGCTAGCGGAACTCCTCAGCCAGGTAGTCGTCGTGGCGGATGCTGACGTCGGACCGTCCCGAGCTGAAGCGCCCGACCACATCCAATGCCCGCCGGCGCCGGGCTTCGGCGGAGTCCCCCTCCGCCTGCCTCAGCAGCAGATCCACGGCCTGCCTCACCAGGTCGGACTGGGAGACCTTGCGTTCGGCCGCCAGCTTCCGCAGGCGCGCGTCCTGGTCGTCCGTGAGCTGGACTTGCCTCCTGATCATACCATTATGATACCACTTTATACCATCATGTCAACCACACACAGGGGCTGCGGGAAAGGGCGATCTGCCCGCGGAGCTTCACGACTGTTCGCGCCAGCGATCCTCCAGCGCCCACGCCAGGGCCCGCCGGGCCAGCACGCGGCAGGCGTGGCGGCGGTAGGCCGCGGTCCCCCGGATGTCGTCGATGGGGCGGGCGGCAGCCGCCACGCGCTCGGCGAACCCCTCGAAGGCTTCGGGCGGGAGCTCCGCGCGCGGGTCCTCCCACGCACCGGCCCGCGCCAGGGCCTGGGCGGCGAAGGCCTCCGCCTCGGGGGCCCGCAGGACCGTCGGGCCCACCGAGCCCAGGGCCACCCGCACCGTGCGCCCCTCCTCGTCGAGCACCAGGCACAGGCTGGCCACGGCGATGACCATGGCGTTGCGGATGCCCACCTTCGAGAACGAGCCCGCGCCCCGCAGCGGGCGCCACCGCGCCCCCAGGATCAGCTCGTCGGGTGCCAGCGCCGTGCGCTTCGGGCCGGTGAGGAAGCGGTCCCAGGGGAGCGTGCGCGGGCCGCGGGCGGCGCTGGCCACCACCACCTCGGCGTCGTAGGCGGCCAGGACGGGCAGCGCGTCCCCGGCGGGAGAGGCGGTCCCCAGGTTGCCCCCCACGGTGCCGCGGTTGCGGATCTGCGGGGAGCCCACCGAGCGGGAGGCCTGCACCAGCGGGAGGATGTCCGGGAGCTCGCGGATGATGCGGGTGTAAGTGACGCCGCTCCCGAGGAACAGCGTGCCGTCCTCGCGCCGCCACCCGGTGATGCCGGGCAGCCGCCAGAGGTCGAGGATCGCGGGCGGGCGGCGGCGGTCGAAGTTCAGCTCCACCATCAGGTCGGTCCCGCCGGCGATGGGCACGGCCTCCGGGGTGCGCGCCTTCAGCGCCAGGGCCTCCTCCAGGGTGCGGGGGCGCAGGACCTCCACGCGGCTGCGGGCCTCCTCTCCTCAGAACTCCCCGTGGGCGAAGGTGTCGATCATCAACCGCACGTCGTCGCCCAGGGGGTACAGCACGGGGCAGGTGCATCCGGCGCCCACGTACTCCCGCACCTTGGCCTGGCACTCCTCGGGCGTGCCCGAGGCGGTGATCATCTGCACCACATCGTCGGGTACCAGGCGCATGGCCCGGCGGATCTCCTCAGGGCCTGCCGGCCAGGTGAGGACCCGGCCGATCTCCTCCAGCAGGCCCGGGTCCACCCCGCTCGCCTTCATGATGTGGGGCTGCTGCCCCAGGTACTGGGTGACCAGTTCCCGGGCGCGGTCCAGCGCGCGCGCCCGGTCCCGGTCCAGCGAGCAGACGACGAGCTGCGGGCGGTCGATGTCCTCGACGCGGCGTCCCGCCCGCGCGGCTCCCCGGGCGAGGGCGGCCATGGCCTGGGCGTTGTAGGCCGGGCTAACCAGGTAGTTGAGCAGGACGCCGTCGCCGATCTCGCCGGCCAGCTCCAGCATCTGCAGCCCGGTGGCCCCGATGTAGATGGGGATCCGGCGCGGGGCCCGGTTGCCGTGCACGATGTCGATCTCGATGTCGGTGACGTGGACGAACTCGCCGTGGTAGGTGACGCGCTCCATGGCCATGAGGCGGCGCGTCACCTCCACCACCTCGCGCATGGCCCGCAGCGGCCGCTCCCGCCGCACCCCTACCTTGGAGGCGAGCGGTTCCCACCACGCCCCGATCCCCAGCATCACCCGGCCCGGGGCCAGGTCATCGAGGGTGACGAAGGTGGCCGCCAGCAACCCCACGTTGCGCGTCCACAGGCTGACCACCCCGCTGCCGACCTTGATGCGCTCGGTGACGGCGGCAAAGGCGGCCAGCGGGATGGTGGCCTCGCGCACCAGGCGGCTCTCCGCCTGCCAGACCGCCTCGAAGCCGTGGGCCTCGGCGTACTGCACGTAGGCCATCCCGTCCCGGATGGGGTGCTTGTCCTGCAGGTAGAGCGCCACCCGCCCCGCGCTCGTCACCGCCACCGCCGCACCTCCTCCCCCGCGCCTTCAGGTCCCGGCCGGCTCGTACGGGTGGGGTCCCAGCGCCTCCAGGCGCTGCCACAGCCGCGCCGCCTGCGCCGTCGCCTCGGCCACCACCGCCGCCCGGTCCACCCGTGTGGGCTGCCGGTCCGCCACCACCAGCTCACCGGCCACCACCACATCGCGCACCTGGGCCGCGCTCAGCCCGAAGACCCAGTGGCCGGCCACGTTCTCCGCCGCCAGCGGCGTGGGCGGCAGGTACGCCAGGACGACCAGGTCCGCCGGCGCGCCCGGTTCCAGGCGACCGAGGAGCGGCTCGCCGAAGAGCCGCCCCGCCAGCGCGGCGGCCGCCGCCAGCCGCCTGAGCGGCCAGTCCACCCCCACCGCGATGTCGTCCTCCCGCGCCCGCCAGTAGGCCGCCCGTCCCTCGGCGAACATGTCGCCCCCGATGCCGTCGGTCCCCAGGACCACCCGCCCCCCGAGGCGGCCCACCGGCGCCCGGCCGACGCTGTTGTGCATGTTGGAGCGGGCGTTGTGGGCCACCGTGGCCCGGTGCGCCTGGATGAGGGCGACCTCCTCCTCGTCGACGTGGACGCAGTGGGCCAGCAGGGCGCCACCGTCGAGGGCCCCGGCGTCGGCCAGGCGGCGGACGACCCGGCGCTCGAAGCGGGCCAGGGCGTCGCGCTGGTCGGCCAGGTCCTCCGCCACGTGGATATGCACGCCGACGCCGGCGGCGCGCGCCACGGCCACGCACTCGGCCAGCGTCTCCTCCGAGAGGGTGAAGGAGGCGTGGGCACCGGCGAGCCCGCGGGTGAGCGGGTGGCGCCGCCGCAGGAAGCGGCGGTTCTCCGCCAGCCCCGCCCGGGCGCGCTCGGGGCCGTCGCGGTCGGTCACCTCGTAGCACAGCACCGAGCGCACGCCCAGCGTCTCCAGGGCCTCGGCGATGACGTCCAGCGCGCCGTCGATGGCGTTGGGGGAGGCGTGGTGGTCGATCAGCGTGGTGGTGCCGGCCAGCAGCGCCTCCAGCCCCCCCAACAGCGCGGAGGCGCGCAGGCTGGCCTCGTCGAGCGCCCGGTCGAGCCGCCACCAGACCCGCTGGAGGATCTGCAGGAAGTTCCGGGGCGGCGGCAGGCGGTAGGGCATCCCGCGGGCCAGGGCCGAGTAGAGGTGGGTGTGCGCGTTCACCTGGCCGGGGAGGATGAGGCAGCCGCTGCAGTCCCGCGCGGGTCCGGCGGCCGTGCCGCCGGCCGCGCCGACCGCGACGACGCGGCCGCCGTCCACGACCACGTCACCGTGCACCAGGCGCGGCGGGTCCAGGCTCACCAGGACCGTCCCGCCGCGCAGCGTCAGGCCCATGGGGAGGTCAGGCCTGCCAGCCGCCTCAGGGAGGGACGGTCCCCGCTGCGGCCTGCGGCGGTGAGACGCCGGGAGACGGCCCCCCGGCTGCCGCCATGGGAGACGACCCGCCAGCCGCCGTCACCGGAGACGACGCGCCGGCCGCCGCCACGGCCCGGCCGACCGCGCTGCGCTTGGGCGCGGCCACCCGGGAGGCCGGGGCGTCGCGCATGGGCAGGCGGGTGCGGCGGATGCCGTCGTAGGCGTGGAGGGCCCCGGCCACGGCAGCGGCGGTGGGCACCATGCCGATCTCCCCGACGCCCTTGGCCCCGTAGGGCCCCTCCGGCTGCGGCTCCTCCACGAAGATGCACTCCACCTCGGGCATGGCCGTCGCCGGCCAGATCCCCAGCGACTTCAGCGTGTCGGTCACCGGCACCCCGCCCTCCACCACGAACTCCTCCGAGAGGGCGTAGCCGAGGCCCATGTGCACCGAGCCCTCGATCTGCCCCTCCAGCAGGGTGGGGTTGATCACCTTGCCGACATCGTGGGCGCAGACCACCTTCGCCACCCGCCCCTGGTCGTCGAGGATGACCACCTGGGTGGCCCAGCCGTAGGCGAAGTGGGTGACCGGGTTGGGGACGCCGAGCTTCGTGGTCCAGTCCACCACGAACTCGCCGTAGAACTCCTGGCCGGCCAGCTCCTCCAGCCGCCGCCCGTCCAGCGCCGCCCGCAGCCGGCGCGCCGCCTCGATCACCGCCCGTCCGCCGAGCACCGTGGAACGCGAGGCGGTGCACTGCCCGGTGTTCAGCTCGCGGATGGTGTCCACCACGACGCGCACGCGGTCGGCGGTGAGGCCCAGCTCCTCGCAGGCGATCTGCTGCAGCGCCGTGTGCACCCCCTGCCCCATCTCCGTCCAGGAGTGGAAGAGGATGACGGTGCCGTCGGCCTCGGGGCGCAGGATGGCCTTGCCGTATTCGGCCAGCCCGTTGCCCACCCCGGTGTTCTTCACCCCGCAGGCGATGCCGGCGTAGCGCGCCGAGCGGTAGATGTCGCGCACCGCCAGCAGCGTCCGCTTCAGGCCCACGCCGGGGCCGAGGCGCTGGCCGGTGGCGAAGATGTCTCCCGTCTCCAGCGCGTTGCGCCAGCGGATCTCCCAGGGGTCGATGCCCACGCGCTCGGCCAGGCGGTCGAGCATCCCCTCCATGGCGAAGGCCACCTGGGGCACCCCGAAGCCGCGCATCGCCCCCGCCGGCGGGTTGTTGGTGTAGACGGCGGTGGCCTCCACGTCGACGGCCGGGACCCGGTAGGGGCCGCAGGCGTGCCCGGCGGCGCGCTCCAGCACCTTGTCCCCCACGCTGGCATAGGCGCCGGTGTCGCCCACGATGCGCGCCCGCACCGCCACCAGGTGCCCCTCGGCGTCGCAGCCCACCGTGTAGGTCATCGTCAGGGGGTGGCGCTTGGTGTGGAAGCGGATGGACTCGCGGCGGGAGAGGGTGACCAGCACCGGGCGCCCCGTGAGGACCGCCAGGAGAGCGGCGTGGCACTGGACGTTCAGGTCCTCCTTGGCGCCGAAGGCGCCGCCGTTGCTCACCTGGGTGACGCGCACCCGGTCCTCCGGCCACCCCAGGAAGGAGGCCACCTGCCGGCGGTCGTCCCAGGGCCCCTGGCCCTGGGAGTAGACGTGCAGCGTCCCGTCGGCTTCCGGGACCACCAGCGCGGACTCCGGCTCGAGGAAGGCGTGCTCGATGAACTGGGTCTGGAAGGTCTCGGTCAGGACGTGCGCCGCACTGGCCAGGGCGGCGTCGACGTCGCCGCGCTTGACCGTGGAGACCGAGAGGACGTTGCCGCGCTCGTGCAGGCGCGGCGCGTCGGGCTGCAGGGCCTGGACAGGATCCGTGACAGGCTCGAGGACCTCGTACTCCACCTCGATCAAGGCTGCGGCTTCCCGGGCCGCGGCCCGTGACGTCGCAGCGACGGCCGCCAGCACGTCCCCCACGTAGGCGGTGGTCTCCCCCTCGGCCACGAACTGGCGCCAGTCCCGCGTGATGAGCCCCTGGGTCCGTTCGCCGGGGACGTCGCGCCAGGTGGCCACCGCCACCACGCCCGGGTAGGCGCGCGCCTTCGTGGTGTCGATGCGCACCACCCGCGCCCGCGGGTGGTCCGAGAAGCGCAGCGCCCCGTGCAGCAGGCCGGGGACGCGCAGGTCGTTCACGTAGGGTTTGGTGCCCAGCGCGAGCTCCCGCCCCTCGTACCGTCCCGTGCGCGAGCCCACCCGGCCGCTCCAGTCCACCGCGGGCGGGGGCACCCCCCGCCCGGCCGCCGCCACGTGCTCGATGGCGTCGACGATCTTCACGTACCCGGTGCAACGGCAGAGGTTCCCGGCCAGCGCGCGGGCGATCTCGGCGCGGGAGGGGGTCGGCTGGCGCGCCAGCAGCGCCTCCGCCTTCATGACGATGCCGGGGGAGCAGAAGCCGCACTGGGAGGCGCCGGCGGCCACGAAGCAGTCGGCCCACAGGGCGCGGCGTTTGGGGGGCAGCCCCTCCAGCGTCGTCACCTGCCGCCCGGCCACCCGCGCCGCCGGCTGGGCGCAGGAGACCACGGCGCGGCCATCCACCATGACGGTGCAGGCGCCGCACGACCCCTCCGGCGCGCACCCGTCCTTCATGGAGGTGAGCCCGCACTGCTCCCGCAGGACCTCCAGCAGGCTGGCGCCGGGTGGGGCCTCGACGGTGACCGGCCGGCCGTTCAGCGTGAAGGCGATGGCCATGACCTCACCTCACTCCAGGGTGATGCGGGTCCCGGCGTCCCCGGCGAGCGCCCGCTCCAGGTTGGGCGGGTCGGTGATGATGGCCTCCCGGCCTCCCCGCTCCAGGTAGCCGATCACCGCTTCGATCTTGGGCGCCATGCTCCCCTGCCCGAAGTGCCCCTCGGCCAGGTAGCGGCGGGCCTCCGGCACCGTCAGGCGGCTGAGCCACTGTTGCTCGGGCCGCCCGTAGTGGAGGGCGACCTGGGGCACGGCGGTGGTGATGACGAAGAGGTCGGCCCCGATCAGGGTGGCGAGCAGCGAGGAGGCCAGGTCCTTGTCGATGACCGCGGCCACGCCGCGCAGGTTGCCCTCCGCGTCCCGCACCACGGGGATCCCCCCGCCCCCCACGCCGATGACGACGAACCCCTCGGCCAGCAGGCGCCGGATCGCCTCCACCTCCACGATACGCCGCGGCCGCGGCGACGGCACCACCCGCCGCCATCCCCGCCCGGCGTCCTGCACCACCGTCCACCCCTCGGCCTGGCGCTGGCGGGCCTTGGCCTCGTCCATGAAGGAGCCGATGGGCTTGGTGGGGTGCTGGAAGGCGGGGTCCCCCGGGTCCACCTCCACCTGGGTGACGACGGTGACGGCCTGGCGCACGAGGCCCCGGCGCTGGAACTCGTTGTGGAAGTGCTGCTGGATCATGTAGCCGATGGCCCCCTGGGTGTCCGCCCCGCAGACGTCCAGGGGCACCTCGTGCAGCTCGTGGGCGGCCAGCTCCGACCGGCGCAGGATGAACCCGATCTGGGGGCCGTTGCCGTGGGTGACCACCACTGACCACCCGTCGGCCACCATGGGGACGATGCGCTGCACCGTCTCCCCCACGGCGGCGTACTGGTCGGGGACGGTCTGGTGCTGGGGGTCTTTGATCAGCGAGTTGCCGCCGATGGCCACCACGGCGGTGCGGGACCTGGCCATGCTGCGCGCGCCTCCCCTAGCTCATCGTCAGGGCCATGACGGCCTTCTGGACGTGCAGGCGGTTCTCCGCCTGGTCGTAGACGACCGACTGCGGGCCGTCGATCACCGCGTCCGTCACCTCGATGTTGCGGTCGGCCGGCAGCGGGTGCATGTAGATGGCGTCCTCCCGGGCCAGCCGCATGCGCCGCTCGTCGGTGATCCAGTCCCGGTAGCGCTCGGCCAGCTCGGCGCCCTCGGCGTCGCTGCGGCCCGAGGCCATCGCCCCCCAGCTCTTGGCGTAGATGACGTCCGCCCCGCGGAAGCCCGCGTCGAAGTCGTCCAGGACCTCGAAGCCCACCCGGGCCCGCCGGGCGTTCTCCCGGGCCTGCTCCAGGACCTCGGGGAGCAGGTCGAAGCCCGGCGGGTGGACCAGCCGCACGTTCAGCCCGAAGCGCGGCATCAGCAGGACGAGGTCCTGGGGGATGCTGAGCGGCTTCTGGTAGCTGGCGGCGTAGGCCCAGCTCACCGTGATCGTCCGGCCGCGCGGGTCGCCGAGCTTCTCCAGGATGGTCAGCAGGTCGGCCAGGGTCTGGTGGGGGTGGAAGCGGTCGCACTGCATGTTCAGCACGGGGGCGCGACTGGCCTCGGCCACCGCGCGGATGTAAGCGTGGCCCGTCCCCCAGTCGACGTGGCGGATGGCGATGCCGTCGCAGTAGCGCCCCAGGATCTCGCCGATCTCCTTGGGGGTGTCGCCGTGGGCGATCTGGGTGGTGCGGCTCTCGATGAACTGGGCGTGGCCGCCCAGCTGGGCCATGCCCGCCTCGAAGGACGCCCGGGTGCGCGTGCTGGCGTAGAAGAAGAGCATGGCCAGGACCTTGTCGCGCAGGTAGGGGTGGGGCTGGCCCAGCGCCCGCAGCCGCTTGAGCGCCACGGCGGTCTCCAGCACGGTCTCGATCTCTTCCTTGCTCCACTCCTGGAGGCTGATCAGGTCGCGGCCGCGCAGGTGCGTCTGCACGCTACTCCACCGCCCCCAGGACCAGCGCCAGCAGCGCCATGCGCATCACCACCCCGTTGAAGGCCTCGATCCAGTAGCGGGCGTGGCGCGTGGCGTCCACGTCCGGCGGCAGCTCGTCCATGCGCGGCAGGGAGTGCAGGACGATGGCGTCGGGCTTGGCCAGCTCGGCCAGGAGCTGCCGGGTGACCTTGTAGGCCGCCGGGGTGGTGCCGCGGTCGGCCACCGCCTCCTCCCGCGGCTTCGTGTAGTCGGGCTGCACCACCGGCTCCATGTAGATGACGTCGGCGTGGCGCAGCACGTCGGCGACGCTGTCGGCCTCGCGGTAGCGGACGTTGCGCGCGTCCAGCTCCGCCTTGAACTCCGGCAGGAGCGACATCTCCCGCGGCGAGACGATGAAGGCCTCCATGTCGAACTGCGACATGGCGTAGAGGATGGAGTGCATGGTGCGCATGCGCATGTCGCCGACGCAGAGCACCTTCAGCCCGTCGAGGGTGCCCTTCTCCTGCCAGATGGTGTAGAGGTCGGTGAGCACCTGGGTGGGGTGCTCCCCCCACCCGTCGCCGCAGTTGATCACCGGCACCGAGGCCCAGCGCGCCGCCTCGGCGGGGGCGCCCTGCTGGAAGTGGCGCATGGCGATGACGTCGCCGTAGAACTCGAGCATGTGCACGGTGTCCTTGATCGACTCCTGGTACCAGTCCCCGGCGCGGGTCATCTTCACGTCGGAGAAGCCCAGCACCTTGCCCCCCAGCCGCAGCATGGCCGCCTCGGTGGCGAGCCGGGTGCGGGTGCTGGGCTGGTAGAAGGCGGTGACGAGCGTCTTCTCCTTCAGGAGGTCGGTGTTGCGCCGGTCCCGCGCGTAGGGGGCCAGCCGGTCGGCCACCTGGAAGACGTGGAAGTACTCCATCCGCTCGAAGTCCTTGAGCGAGAGGATGTCACGGCCGAGGAAACTCCTCATCCTATCCCTCCTTCGGTGCGTCTCCGGCGCGCGCCCCCGGGGCGCGGCGCCGTCGTCCCCGCGTGACGGTGACGACCCTCAGCCCACCCGCTCCACCCCGGTGAAGAGCACGACGACCTGCTCGTGCGCTCCCACCTCGCCCTCGCGCCGCAGGCGCAGCAGCCCGGCCAGCCCGGCCGACCCCGTGGGGTCCACCGGGATGCCGGTCGTCCCCCGGGCGAGGCGGTGGGCCTCCCGGAGGTCCCCCTCCGTCGCCGCCACCGGCCAGCCGCCGGTCACCAGCATCGCCCGCACCACCGCCGCCCAGTCGTAGGTCTCGTCGTCGATGATGCCGTGCGCCACCGAGCGCGGCGTCTCCTCCCAGGGCCACATGAACTCCCGGCGGTGCTGGACGGCGTAGGCGAGGGCCTCCTCGACGGCGTCGGGGTGGGCGGCCAGGAGGTCGGCCCGCGCGCGGTCGCCCTGCGCGTCCTCCGGCGCGCGCCAGGCCACGCCACGCCGGTCCAGGCCGCCCAGGGCCCGGGCCACGACGCGGTCGTAGGCGCGCCGCAGCGGCTGCACCCCCGCCGGCTGGACGGCGTGCACCCGCGGGAGGCGGGGCAGGACCCCGAGGGCCACCGCATCCTCCAGCCCCTGGACCACGGCGCTGGCCAGCGCGCCGCCCCCCACCTGCACGAAGAGACGGTCGGGGACGACCCCCGCCCCGGCCAGCGTGTCGGCGAGCTCGTAGCCCAGCGTCTTGCCGCCCTCGATGGTCAGCCCGTTGTCGCTCCCCTGGCAGGTGAAGGGCAGGCTGCCGGCGGCCACGGCGCGGCGCAGCGCCAGGTAGGTGGGGTCGCCCGATGTGCCCGGCTCGCGCGCGCACGCCACCACCCGCGCCTCCAGCCGGTGGAGGCGCTCGACAACCACCGGGTCGGCCGAGGTGGGGACGAAGACCCGCAGCGGCCACTGCGCCGCCCGCGCCACCACCGCGGCGGCCAGGGCGGCGTTGCCGCAACTGGCGATGGCCAGTTCCGGCCTCTCGTCCCCGCCGGCGCCCCCGAGCCCCGCGCCAGCGGGCGGTCCTCCGCCGGCCCGCCGCTCCACCTCCAGGTAGAGCCACAGCCCCATGAGGTGGCGGGCCTTGTGCGAGCCCGAGACGTTGCCGGTCTCGTCCTTCACCCACACCCCGCCCGAGGGGACGAAGCCCAGATGTGCGCCGAGCGCCGGCTGCGGGACGCAGGGGGTGACGACGAAGCCGCGGCCGTCCACGGCGGCCACGGCCCGGTCGAGGTCGGCCACCAGCGTAGCGAAGGCCTCGTCGCGCATCCCGGCGGCCCGGGCCAGGTGGTAGGGGCGCAGCAGCGTGCGGTAGCGCACGAAGGGGTTGGGCTCCGTCCCCCGGGGGAAGGTCAGGCGCGCGTGGTCGAGGCGGACCGCCAGCACGTGGTCCACCTCGGGGAGGGCGTCGGCCCGAGGGCAGCGGGCCAGCCAGCCGGCCCGCTCCGGGGCCTCGTAGCCGCACCCCGTGCAGCGCAGGACCGAGGGCACCGGCACCGCGCTCACCGCCCGGCCAGCACCCCCGTGCGGGCGTTGAACTCCCGGATCAGCGCGTCCCACACCGGAAGGAGGTCGCGCAGCGCCGTCCAGAACTGCGGCTGCCGGCGGGCCTCGAACGCGTCCAGCGGGACCCCCTGCTGCTCGACCCAGGTGAAGTAGCCCAGGTTGAAGATGCGGTGGCGCTCCAGGGTCGTGCACTCCCGCAGGTGGTCGGTGTCCACCCCGCGCAGGGACTCGGCGAAGACCTCCGCGGCCGCCGCCGCGTCAAAGCCTCCCGGGAAGTCGCGGCGCAGGACCTTCTCGCGCTCGCTGGCGTACAGCGCCGCGCCGTCGGTGGCCACCGTGACCAGGCAGTCCTCCGGTCCCAGGCGGAAGTGCTTGGCCGTCTTGATGGCGGCCAGCACGTTGCAGATGCTCGACAGGCCGAACGCCGGCAGCGCCGCCAGGACCGCCTCCGGCACCCCGGCCCGCTCGCGCAGGTACGCCTGCCCGGCCGGGCTGCTGAAGAGCACCCCCAGCCGGTCGGTGTGGCGGTCGGAGATCGCGGTGACGACGTCGGTGTTCATGACGTTGTGGATCAGCGGGATGTGCTTATCGCCGATCCCCTGGATGTTGTGCTCGCCGTAGCCGTTGTAGAGCATGGTCGGACACTCCAGCGCCTCCACCGCCACGATGCGGGCCCCGTAGCGCTCCTTCAGGTAGTCACCGGCGCCGAGCGTCCCCGCCGAGCCGGAGGCGGCGACGAAGGCGGCCAGGCGCAGCCCGGGCGTGCGCTCGCGCAGCGTCTCGTAGAGGTGGCCCAGCGCCCGCCCCGTCACCAGGTAGTGCGCCAGGTGGTTGCCGAACTCGGCGAACTGGTTGACGATGACGTTCCGCGGGTCGCGGGCCAGCTCGCGGCAGCGGTCGTAGATCTCCTTCACGTTGCTCTCGGTCCCGGGCGTGCGGACGATGTCCTCCGGCTCGGCCACCCACCGCTCCAGCCAGGCGAAGCGCTCCCGGCTCATCCCCTCGGGGAGGACGGCGATGCCCCGGCACCCCATGATGCGGCTGATGGCCACGCCGCCGCGGGCGTAGTTGCCGGTGGAGGGCCACACCGCCCGCTGGGTGGTGGGGTCAAACTGGCCGGTGACCACGCGCGGGGCCAGGCAGCCGTAGGCGGCCAGGACCTTGTGGGCGTGGATCATCGGGAAGCGGTCCCCGAGCGCGACCACGATGGGCGCGTCCACGCCGGTCAGCGCCCGCGGCAGGACGACGTGCTCGGGGACGGCGACGCGGCGCCGGTCGGCGCCATTGTACCAGTGCACTCGGTAGAGGTTCAGGGGCTCGGGGGCGTCCGGGTCGACCGCTGCCAGCGCCTCCTGCACCCTGTCGGGGATCCGGGTGGGGTCGGCCAGCTCGGCGAAGGTCGGCAGCGCCACGCGCGCCTGGCGCAAGCGGGCCACCGCCCGCTCGTACACCTCCCGGTCGACGATCTCCCGCTCCAGGCCCAGGTGCCGCATCGCGATGCCTCCGCTCCGTCCCCGCCCGGTAGCCGTGACAACGACATATCTTCGTTGTCACACGCCGGACGCGCTGACCTCCAGACGTCGTGACACCCTAGACGGCCGGCCCGCCCACCCCTGGGCGCGACGGGCCGAAGCGCTGGCGGCGCAGGAACCGCCCCGTCCCCGCCTCGCCCAGGAAGCGGCCGCCGTCCACCACCTGGCGCCCGCGCACCCACACCCCCACGGGGACGCCGCGCACGCGCATCCCCTCGAAGAGGTTGTAGTCGACCCGCATGTGGTGGCGGGCAACGCTGAGGGTGCGCTCGGCCGTCGGGTCCCAGAGGACCAGGTCCGCCTCCGCACCCACCGCCAGCGTGCCCTTGCGGGGGTAGAGGCCAAAGAGCTTCGCCGGGTTGGTGGCCGTGACCTCCACGAAGCGGTGCAGGTCGATTCGCCCGGTGGCCACGCCCTGCGCGTAGAGGACGACCAGCCGGTCCTCGATCACCGGCAAGCCGTTGGGGATCCGGCTGAAGTCCTCGCGCCCCAGCGTCTTCTGCCCTTCGTAGAAGAAGGGGCAGTGGTCGGTGGCCACGACGGCGAGGGTGCCGTCCCGCAGCCCCTCCCACAGCGCCGCCTGGTCGGCGGCGGTGCGTAGGGGAGGCGAGCAGACGAACTTGGCCCCCTCGAACCCCGGCCGCTCCAGCGCCTCAGCGGTGAGGCAGAGGTACTGGGGACAGGTCTCGGCCCACACCGGCTGCCCGCGGGCGTGGGCGGCCCGCACCGCCTCAAGCGCCCCCGCGCAGGTGAGGTGGACGACGTAGAGGGGGGCCTCCGCCAGCGCCGCCAGGGCGATGGCCCGGTGGGTGGCCTCGGCCTCCAGGATCGCCGGGCGGCTCCGGGGGTGCTCGCGCGGCTCCCGCCGCCCCGCCGCCACCGCCTCGCGCACCAGCAGATCGACGACGTCGCCGTTCTCGCAGTGGACCAGGGTGAGCAGCCCGTGGGCGCCCGCCAGGCGCAGGACCGTGAAGAGCGCGGCGTCGTCCACCTGCAGCCGCCCCTTGTAGGCCATGAGGACCTTCACGGAGGTGACGCCCCACTCGGGCAGGCGGGGGATCTCGGCGAGGGCCTCGGGGGTGGGGTCAGCCACGGTCATGTGGAAGCCGTAGTCGATGACGGCCTTGCCCTCCGCCCGGGCCTGCCAGCGGTCCAGCGCCTCGCGCAGCGTCCCGCCGCGCTCCTGGATGGCGAAGTCGATGTGCGACGTCGTGCCGCCGAAAGCGGCCGCCACCTGGCCGGTGTAGAAGTCGTCGGAGGAGGTGATCCCGTCGAGCGGCATGTCCAGGTGGGTGTGGACGTCGATGCCGCCGGGGAGGAGGTAGCACCCCCCGGCGTCCACGACGGTGGCGCCCGAGGCGGGCAGGTCCTCGCCGACGGCGGTAATGCGCTCCCCCTCGACCAGCAGATCGGCCCGAAACCGGTCGGTCGCGGTGACGAGGGTGGCGCCCCGGAACAGGGTCTTCATCGGCCTCCCATCGAGGGGCCCGCTCCAGCCCCGTGGAGCGGGCCAGGTCCTCCCGCGGCTGTCTGAGAGGAAAGGCCGGGGAACACTCGGAATCAGATTTCCACCTGCTCGCCGCGGACGCCTGCCCTGCGGGTGACCGCCGCGCGGGGGCAGGTGGGAGGGGGGAGGCTCGCATGGTCCACCGGGTTGCCCACCGGTTGCTGCGCGGGGCTGTCCTGGCCGCCCTGGTGCTGGCGACCACGACCCTGGCGTTCGCCCAGGCGCCGGCGCGCCCCGCACGTCCCGTCACCTGGAAGTTCACCCTGGACTTCCTCCTCCAGGGTCCCCAGGCCCCCTTCCTGGTGGCGCTGGAGAAGGGCTACTTCGCCCGGGAGGGGGTGCACCTGACCATCGACCGCGGCTTCGGCTCCGCCGACGCGGTGGCCAAGATCGCCGGCGGCGCCTACGACCTGGGCTACGCGGACATCAACACGATGATCGAGTTCAACGTCCGCAACCCGGGCAAGGAGCTCGTGGCCTTCGTCATGGTGCTCAACGCGCCGCCCTTCGCCATCCTCACGCTGCGGCGCGAGAACATCCGCACCCCGCAGGACCTCGTGGGCAAGCGCCTGGGGGCGCCGGCCGGGGACGCGCCGCGCCGGCTCTTCCCGGTCTTCGCCCGCGCCGTGGGCATCCACCCCGACTCGGTGGAGTGGGTGACGATGGACGTGCCGCTGCGCGAACCCTCCCTCATCCGCGGCAGCGTGAACGCCATCACCGGCTTCTACTTCACCGCGTTCATCAACCTGAAGGCCACCGGCGTCCGGCCGGAGGACATCGTGGCCTTCCTCTACAGCGACTACGGGCTGCCGCTCTACGGGAACGCCGTCATGGCCCCGCGGGCGCTGCTCGAGCGGGAGCCGGCGGCCGTGCGGGGGTTCGTGCGGGCCTTCATCCGCGGGGTCGCCGACAGCATCGCCTCCCCTCAGGAGGCCGTGGCGCTGCTCAAGCGCCGCGACCCGCTGCTGAACGAGGCGGTGGAGCAGGAGCGGCTGCTGTTGGCGCTGCGGGCCAACATCCTCACCCGGGAGGTCCAGGCCGACGGCTTCGGGGGCGTGCGACCGGAGCGGCTGGCGCGGGCCATCGACGCGGTGGCGCTGGCCTTCGGCCTGCCCACCAAGCCGACGTGGTACGAGGTCTTCACCCCGCGCTTCCTCCCGCCGAAGAAAGACCGGATGCTGCCGCCGCTGCGCTGAGGACGCTGCCCGCCCCCCACGTCGCGCCCGTGCCGGTCGACCCGCCCTTCATCCGGCTGGAGGGGGTGAGTGCCGCCTATACCCACGACCACCGGGCGGTCCCCGCCGTCGAGGACGTGAGCCTCACCGCTCCCCGGGGCGCCTTCGTGGCCGTCACCGGGCCCAGCGGGTGCGGGAAGACGACCCTGCTCAAACTGCTGGCCGGTCTGCTGCGCCCCACGCGCGGCGAAGTGTGGGTGGCTGGCCGGCCGGTGCGGGGCCCGCAGCAGCACGTGGGGATGGCCTTCCAGAACCCGATCCTCCTCCCCTGGCGACGCACCCTGGACAACGTGCTGCTGCCGCTGGAGATCGTGCCCCCGCACAAGCACCATCTGCGCACCCACCGCCGGGAGTACGTGGCGCGGGCGCAGGCGCTGCTGCGCGCGGTGGGGATGGACGGCTTCGGCGACCGCCACCCCTGGCAGCTCTCCGGCGGGCAGCAGCAGCGGGTGAACCTGTGTCGGGCGCTGATCCACGACCCGCTCCTGCTGCTGCTGGACGAGCCCTTCGGGGCGCTCGACGCCTTCACGCGCGAAGAGCTCTGGCAGGTCCTGCAGCGGGTGTGGCTGGAGCGGCGCTTCACCGTGGTGCTGGTGACCCACGACCTGCGCGAGGCCATCTTCCTGGCCGACACGGTCTACGTGATGAGCCCGCGCCCGGGGCGGCTGGTGTACGCGGCACCCGTCCCTCTCCCCCGGCCGCGGACGCTGGAGGACACCTTCACCCCTGCGTTCACGGAGCTCTACCACGCGGTGCGCCGGCACATCGGCGGTGGCGGGGAGGCCGCCGCAGGACCCGGCGGCGGCCCGGACCACGGCGCGCACGGCCTCCACCGAGAGAGGGCCGGACCATGACCCGGCAGCTGCGCGAGTGGACGCCGCCGGTGCTGGTCATCCTCGGCGCCTTCCTCCTCTGGGAGGTCGGTGTGGAGCTCCTCGGCGTCGAGCCATTCGTCCTGCCGGGGCCGCGGGCGGTGTGGGCCGCCTACCGGGCCTGGGAGGGGGCGATCTGGTTCAACGCGGCCCAGACCCTCTACACGACGCTGGTGGGGTTCGGGCTGGCGCTGGTGGGCGGGATGCTCCTCGGCCTGGCCATCGGCTACTCCGCCCTGGTCTATCGCGCCCTCTACCCGCTGCTGGTGGGGTTCAACAGCGTGCCCAAGGCGGCCATCGTGCCCGTGCTGGTCATCTGGTTCGGCATCGGCACCGTCCCGGCCATCCTCACCGCCTTCCTCATCTCGTTCTTCCCCATCGTGGTGAACGTGGCCACCGGGCTGGCCACGCTGGAGCCAGAGCTGCAGGACGTGCTGCGGTCGCTGGGGGCGAGCAAGCGGGAGATCTTCCTGAAGATCGGCCTCCCCCGCTCGCTGCCCTACTTCTTCGCCTCGCTCAAGGTGGCGGTGACGCTGGCCTTCGTCGGCGCCATCATCGCCGAGACGGTGGCGGCCAACCGTGGCATCGGCTACCTGATGATCGCGGCCAGCGCCCGCTTCGAAGTCCCGCTGGTCTTCGCGGGCCTCGTCGTGGTGGCGGCCATGGGGGTCGCCCTCTTCGTGGTCTTCGCGCTGGTGGAGCGGCGCCTGACGGGGTGGGCCTACCGGGGGCAGTCGGTCGCGGGCTGACGCCGTCTCCGGCGGCGCCGGCCGCGGACGCGAGATCTCCGCCCCTGCCCCCCATGCGCCGCCGGCGCGTGCTACCATGACTTCCCCGGAGGACCAGGAGACGGACCATGACAATGGTGGAGCACCTGGCCGCCTTCGCCGTGCGGGCCAGCGACGAGGATCTCTCGGCGGCAGCCCGGGAGCAGCTCAAGCTCCGGGTGCTCGACGCGCTCGGCTGCGCCATCGGCGCGCTGGACGGCACGCCCCTCCGCGCCCTGCGCGGGCACCTGGAGGCGTTCGGCGGCCGCCCGCTGGCGTCCCTCATCGGCGGGGGGCGCACCGCGCCGGACCGCGCCGCGCTCTACAACGGGGCCCTGGTGCGCTACCTGGACTTCAACGACAGCTTCCTGGCCCCCGGCGAGACCTGCCATCCCAGCGACAACCTGGGCGCCGTGCTGGCGGCCGCCGAGTCCGCCGATGCCAGCGGCCGCGACCTGCTGGCGGCGCTGGCCGTCGCCTACCAGGTGCAGTGCCGGCTCTCCGAGGTCGCCCCGGTGCGGGCCCGGGGGTTCGACCACGTGACCCAGGGGGCCTACGCGGCGGCCGCGGGCGTCGCCCGGGCGCTGGGACTGGACGCGGCGCGCGCGGCGCACGGCATCGCCATCAGCGGCACGGCCTTCAACGCGCTCCGGGTCACGCGCACCGGCCGGCTCTCCCACTGGAAGGGGCTGGCGTACCCCAACGCCGCCTTCGGGGCCACGCATGCGGTCTTCCTGGCCATGCGCGGGATCACCGGGCCGCTGGAGGTCTTCGAGGGCACCAAGGGCTTCATGGACGCCATCGCCGGGCGGTTCAGCCTGGACTGGAGCCGGGAGGACCTCGAGGCCGTGCGCCGCACCGTCGTGAAGAAGTACAATGCGGAGATTCACGCCCAGTCGGCCCTCGAAGGGTTGCTGGAGCTCAGGGCCGCGGCGGGGTTCGGCGGCGAGGAGATCGAGCGGATCGAGCTCGACACCTTCGACGTCGCCTTTCACATCATCGGCGGCGGTGCGGAAGGGGACAAGTACGAGGTCCGGACCAAGGAGGAGGCCGACCACAGCCTGCCCTACATGCTGGCCGTGGCCGCCCTGGACGGCGCCCTCGGCCCGGAGCAGTACACCCCCGAGCGGATCGAGCGCCAGGACGTGCAGGCCCTGCTGCGCCGGGTCGTGGTCCAACCGGACGAGGCGCTCAGCCGGCGCTTCCCGGCCGAGATGCCGGCGCGGCTGCGCGTCGTGCTCCGCGACGGGCGGGTGCTCTCGGTGGAGAAGCGGGACTACGAAGGGTTCCACACCCGCCCGATGCCGTGGGCGGGGGTGGTGGAGAAGTTCGAGCGGCTGGCCGCACCCTTCACCGACGCCAGACAGCGGCGGGCGGTGGTGGAGGCGGTGGCCGGACTGGAGGGGATCACCGTGCGCGAGCTGACGCGGCTCCTGGAAGCGATCGGCCAGGAGGGGAGACGATGAGCGCCATCGAGCCATCCGAGCGGGCGTTCGCGTTCATCCGGCTCAACGAGCGGGGCCGCAAGCCCCGGACACGCGGCGTCACCGAGATCCGCGGCCCCTACTACACGCCCATGGGCCGGCGGTATCTCGAGGACATCCTGGAGACGATGGGCGCCTGGGTGGACAGCCTCAAGTTCGCCGGCGGGTCGTTCGCCCTCATGCCGCGCGACCGGCTGGTGGAGCTCATCGAGCTCTGCCACCGCTACGACGTCCAGGTCTCCACGGGCGGCTTCATCGAACGCGTGCTCCTCCAGGGGCCGGACGCGGTCGACCGCTACGTCGAGGAGGTCCGGGCGGTCGGGTTCGACATCCTGGAGCTCTCCACCGGCTTCATCACGCTGCCCACCGACGACGTCGTGCGCCTGATCGAGCGGGTGCAGCAGGCCGGCCTCAAACCGAAACCGGAGGTGGGCATCCAGTTCGGGGCCGGCGGCGCCAGCGCCGTCGAGGCCCTCGAGGCCGAGGGCACGCGCGACGTGGAGTGGGCCATCGCGCAGGCCCGACGGTACCTGGAGGCCGGGGCCTGGATGATCATGGTCGAGTCGGAGGGGATCACCGAGAACGTCCGGACCTGGCGCACCGACGTGGTGGCGAAGCTGATCAACGCGCTGGGGCTGGAGCGGGTGATGTTCGAGGCCGCCGACCCGCCGGTCTTCGAATGGTACATCAGGCACTACGGCCCGGAGGTCAACCTCTTCGTCGACCACAGCCAGATCGTGGAGCTCGAGTGCATGCGCTCCGGCCTCTGGGGCACCGCGCGGGTGTGGGGCCGGGTACTGACGTACAAGGAGTAGTGCTCCCGGTGTCAGGAGAGTAGTGCTCCCGGTGTCAGGGGGCCTTCCCCACCGTCCCCCCCAGCACCGCCTGCCCGGTGGAGAGGCCGTAGTAGTGCGGCACCGGCTCCGGCCCGGGGACATCGGGGGCCGGCGGCCAGCCGGCACGCGGGCGCACCGGCGGGGCGAGTCCGACCAGGTCGTCCGGGCGCACCGGCACGCGGTTCAGCTCGCGCCCCGTGGCATCGCGCAGCGCGGCCACGATGGCGGCGGTGGAGACCACGGTCGACGGCTCCCCCACGCCCTTCGCCCCGTACGGGAATCCGGGCTCCGGCTCCTCGACCAGCATGGAGACCACCGGGGGCATGTCCAGGATCGTGGGGATCAGGTAGTCGGTGAAGGAGGGGTTGAGGATGCGGCCGTCCCGCAGCTGCAGCTCCTCCATCAGCGCCAGGCCGAGGCCCTGGGCGGTGCCGCCCTCGATCTGCCCGAAGACGTGCTGCGGGTGGATGGCCCGCCCCACGTCCTGCGCGGTGGCGATCTGGACGACGCGCACGAGCCCCAGCTCCTCGTCCACCTCCACCACGGCCCGCTGCGCGGCGAAGGCGAAGGCGACGTGGACGTCCCCCTGCCCGCGGGCGTCGAGCGGCGTGGTGCGCCGGTGGTGGAAGGTCCTGGTGGCCTCGATGGGCTCGGCCAGGAAGTCGGCGATGGCCCCCACCGGCTCGCCGTCCGCGAGAACCAGTCCGCCGGCCAGCGTGAGCGGCTCGCGCAGCGCCCGCCCCTGCGCGGCGGCGTGGCGGCGGACCCGCTCCAGCAGGGCGTCGCGCACGGCCTGGGCGGCCAGCTGCACCGCCCCGCCGGACATCATCGTCTGACGGGACGCCGAGCTCGACCCGGCCGACCCCACGGCCGTGTCGGGCTGGCGGATCACCACCTGCTCCACGCCCAGCTCGGTGCGGGCGATCTGGGCCAGCACCGTGTGCACCCCCTGGCCGACCTCCGCCGCAGCGCTGTGCACCTCCACCACCGGACCGGCCGGGCCGGCGAAGAGGCGCACGCGCGCCTCGGCCGCGTCGTCGAAGCCGCCGCTGTAGGCCAGGTTCTTGTAGCCGACGGCGAACCCCACCCCGCGGCGCAGGCGCTCGCCGCGGGAGACGTTGCCGGCGCCGCCGGGGTAGGCGAGCGGGTTCCGCCCGGCGGGGGGTTCCTCGGGCGGGAGCGGGACGGCGGCGCAGCGGTCGATGACCTCGCGCACGGGGGCGCTCCCCCGGACCACCTGCCCCGTGGGCAGCACCGACCCCGGGCGCAGGGCGTTGCGCCGCCGCAGCTCCACCGGGTCGATCCCCAGGGCCCGGGCCAGGCGGTCCATCTGCGCCTCGTAAGCGAAGCACGCCTGCACCGCGCCGAAGCCGCGCATCGCCCCGCAGGGCGGGTTGTTGGTGTAGACGCACGTCCCCTCGATGAGGGCGTTGGGCACCTCGTAGGGCCCGGCCGCAAAGGTGGCGGCGTTGGCGATGACCGCCGCCGACGACGAGGCGTAGGCGCCGCCGTCGAGCAGGATGCGCGCCCGCACGCACACCAGCCGGCCGTCGCGCGCCGCCCCGGTGCGCATCCAGATGCGCGCGGGGTGGCGGTGGACGTGGCCGTAGAAGGACTCCTCCCGCCCGTAGGCGATCTTCACCGGGCGGCCGGTGCGCAGCGCCAGCAGGCAGGCGTGGATGTGCATGGAGAGGTCCTCGCGGGCGCCGAAGGCCCCGCCGACCCCTGCCAGGTAGAGGCGCACCTTCTCCTTGGGCAGGCCCAGGCACGGCGCGATCTGCTCCTGGTCGACGTGCAGCCACTGCGTGGCCACGTACAGGTCGACGCCGCCGTCGCCGGCGGGCACGGCCAGGCCGGCCTCGGGCCCGAGGAAGGCCTGGTCCTGCATCCCGGTCTCGTAGTAGCCCTCCACCCACACCTCGGCCGCGGCGTCGGGGTCGCCGTGGACGATGCGCAGGTGGCGCAGCACGTTCCCGAAGTCGTGCAGGCGCGGCACGTCGGGGCGCAGCGCCTCCTCCATGTCGGTCACCGCCGGCAGGAGCTCGTACTCCACGACCACCCGCTCGGCGGCGCGGCGGGCCGTCTCCGGGTCGTCCGCCGCCAGCACCGCCACCGCCTCGCCCACGTAGCGCACCCGGTCCCACGCCAGCACCGGCTGGTCGGCGAACTCCAGCCCGAAGGTCTTCCGCCCGGGGACGTCGTCGGCCAGGAGGACCGCGTGGACGCCGGGGGTGGCCAGGGCGGCGGAGACGTCGATGCGGCGGATGCGGGCGTGCGCGTGGGGGCTGCGCACGGTGTGGCCGTAGAGCATCCCCTCGGCCCACAGGTCGCTGCCGAAGAGAAACTCCCCCTTGACCTTGGGGACCCCGTCGACGCGGCGGGCGCTCTCGCCGACGACGCCGCGAGTGCGGGTCACGGTGCGGACGCTCATCCCGCCACCGTCCTCTCGCTCCACGCCAGGATCTGGCGCGCCACCCGCCGCCCCTCCACGGCGATCTCCTCCTCGTCGGCCCGCACGAGCCGCCCGTCGCGCACCACCCACTGCCCGGCCACCAGGAGGTGGCGCACCCGGCGCGGTGTGCAGAAGAGGAGCGCGGCCACCGGGTCCGCCTCCGCCCCGGCGAACTCCACCCCCTCCACGGAGAAGAGCGCCACGTCGGCCTGCTGCCCCGGGACGAGGGAGCCCAGCTCGGGGCGGCCCAGGCAGAGCGCCCCGCCGCGGGCAGCCGCCCGCAGCACCTCGCGGGCCCCAAGGGTGGCGGCCCCGTGGACGCGGCTGGCCAGCAACCCCATGCGCGCCTCCGCCAGCAGGTGGCCGCTGTCGTTGGAGGCGGAGCCGTCCACCGCCAGTCCTACCGTCACGCCGGCGCGGAGCAGGGCCGCGGCGGGCGCGATCCCCGACCCCAGACGCAGGTTGGAGGTGGGGCACCAGGCCACGGCGGTCTGCGTGCGGGCCAGGCGCTGGATGTCCCCGCCGTCGAGGTGGACGGCGTGGGCCAGCCAGACGTCGGGGCCGAGCCAGCCCATCTCCTCCAGCAGCTCCACCGGCCGGCGCCCGAAGGTCTCCAGGCAGTAGGCCTCCTCGTCGCGCGTCTCGGCGATGTGCGTGTGCAGGCGGATGCCGAGGCGGCGGGCCAGGTCTGCGGCGTCGCGCATCAGGCGCGGTGTGACGGAGAAGGGCGAGCAGGGCGCCACGGCGATGCGCAGCATCGCGGCGGGGCGCGGATCATGGTGGCGCCGGATCACCTCTTCGGTGTGGTGCAGGACGGTGTCGGCGTCCTCCACGAGCCCGTCGGGCGGCAGCCCTCCCCGGCTGGCCCCCAGGTCCATCGACCCGCGGCAGGGGTGGAAGCGCACCCCGAGCGAGGCCGCGGCGGCGATGGCTGCCTCCAGGATCCCCCCGCCGCCGCGCGGGAAGACGTAGTGGTGGTCCGTCGTCGTGCTGCACCCGGAGAGGGCCAGCTCGGCCAGCCCCACGCGGGCCGCCGCCCACGCCCACTCCGCGTCCACCCCGGCCCACACCGGGTAGAGCGCGCGCAGCCAGCCGAAGAGCCCCTGGTCCTGGGCCCGCACACGGGTGAGCGCCTGGTAGAGGTGGTGGTGGGTATTCACCAGACCCGGGAGGGCCACGAGGCCGCGGCCGTCCACGCGCTCCGCCTCGGGCGGCGCCGGGGCAGGACCCGTGCCCACCCAGGCGATCACCCCATCCTGGACCAGCACGGAGCCGCCCGGGAGCTCGGTCCCCGCCTCGTCCATGGTGACGACCACCTCGCAGCGGTCGATGAGCAGGGTGCTCACGCCGGAGCGGGACGGAGGCGATCCGCGGCCAGGCGGACCGCGTCGAGGATCTTGGCGTAGCCGGTGCAGCGGCAGAGGTTGCCCGCCAGGGCCTCCCGGACGGTCAGCTCGTCGGGGTCAGGGTGGCGCTCCAGCAGGTCGGTGACGGCCACGACCAGCCCCGGGGTGCAGAAGCCGCACTGGACCGCCCCCGCCTCCAGGAAGGCCTCCTGCACGGGGTGGAGGGTGCCGGCGGCGGCCAGGCTCTCCACGGTGCGCACCTCGCGCCCCTCCGCCTGGGCTGCCAGCACCAGGCAGGCGCAGACCAGCTCGCCGTCGAGCCACACCGAGCAGGAGCCGCACTCCCCCTGCTCGCAGGCGTTCTTGGCGCCGGGCAGGCCGAGGTGGTCGCGCAGGGCCGCCAGCAGGCTGGCCCCCGGCCAGACCTCCGCCGTCCGCCACTCGCCGTTCACGCGCATCCGGACGAGCATCGGTTCGCCTCACCGTCGGGACGTGGCATCATGCGGGAATGTTCGGCATGTACGCTTCCCGCCCCGGTCCCGCCACTCCTGCCGCAGCGCGCCGAAAGTGCGGACGCGCCGGCGTCCCGGCAGGAGTGCCCGCGCCACCGGGGGAACCTGTCCGTGTGGCGCTCGCTGGCCTGCCGGACAGCGGGCAGAGGTCGGGGTCGCTCGACGCCCCCCTGCTGGCCCTCCGGGAGATCACCAAGACCTTCCCCGGCGTCGTCGCCAACGACCGGGTGACGCTCGAGGTGCGTGCCGGGGAGATCCACGCCCTGCTGGGCGAGAACGGCGCCGGCAAGACCACCCTGGTGCACGTCCTCTACGGCCTGCACCAGCCGGACGGCGGGGAGATCCTCCTGCGCGGCCGGCGGGTCACCATCCACTCCCCGCGGGACGCCATCGCGCTCGGCATCGGGCTGGTGCCGCAGCACTTCCTGCTGGTGCGCCGCCACACCGCCGCCGAGAACATCGCGCTGGGCCTGGCCGACGCCCCCTGGCTCTTCCCCGCCCGCCAGGTGGAGCGCCGCCTGCGTGAGGTGGGCGCGCGCTACGGCCTCACCGTGGACCCGCGCGCCCCGGTGTGGAGCCTCTCGGTGAGCGAACAGCAGCGCCTGGAGATCCTCAAGGCGTTGCTGCGCGGCGCCCGGGTCCTGGTGCTGGACGAGCCCACCAGCGTCCTCACCCCGCAGGAGGCCGAGGCCCTCTTCGCCGTCTTGCGCCGCATGCGCGCCGAGGGGCAGGCGGTGATCTTCATCACCCACAAGCTCGACGAGGTGATCGGCCTGGCGGACCGGGTGACCGTGCTGCGCCGCGGCCGCGTGGTGGGGACGCTCCCCGTGACCGGCGTGGACAAGCGGACGCTGGCGCGGATGATGGTGGGGCGCGAGGTGGAGTTCCGCCCGCGCCGCACGCCGCGGGCGCCGGCGGGCGAGGCCCTGCGGGTGGAGGGGGTGTGGGCGCGCAACGACCGGGGGCTCGTGGCCGTGCGCGGGGTGAGCCTCACGGTGCAGGGCGGCGAGGTGGTGGGCGTCGCCGGCGTGGCGGGGAACGGCCAGCGGGAGCTCGTGGAGGTCCTCACCGGGCTGCGCCCGGCCGAGCGCGGGCGGGTCTGGGTGCTGGGGCGCGAGGTGACCAACCGCACCGCGCGGGAGGTCTTCGAGGCCGGAGCGGCCCACATCCCCGAGGAGCGGCTCGGCGTGGGCGTCGTGCCGGCGATGACCGTCCAGGAGAACCTGGTGCTGCGCCACTACCGCTACCCGCCCTTCGCCCGCGGCCCGCTCCTGGACCTGCGGGCGGTGGAGGGGTTCGCCACCCGCCTGATCGCCGAGTACGAGATCGCCGCGCCGGGGCCGCGCACGCCGGTGCGCGCCCTCTCTGGCGGGAACATCCAGAAGCTCATCCTGGCGCGCGAGCTCTCCGGCCGGCCGGGCCTGATCGTGGCCGCCCACCCCACCTCGGGGCTGGACGTGAGCGCCACCGAGCAGATCCACGCCCAGCTCCTGCGCCGGCGGGACGAGGGGGCCGGGGTGCTCCTGGTCTCTGAGGACCTCGACGAGGTCCTGGCCCTCGCCGACCGGGTGGCGGTGATGTACGGCGGACAGCTCATGGCCGTCCTGCCGGGCGCCGAAGCCGACCGGGAGACGGTCGGACTGCTGATGACGGGGCAGGCGGCCGCCCCCGCGGCGGAGCGCACCGGAGGGGAGCCCGCCCGGGAGTCCGCGGGATGAGACGGGTCGGCCCCTTCTTGGTGGAACCTCGGCCTGACCCCCCGGGGTGGTGGGTGCTCACCGTCTCCGCCGGGGCCGTCGTGGCCGCGTTCCTCCTGGCCGGCGTGATCTTCGCCGCCTACGGCGTCTCCCCGGTGCGCGCCTACGCCGTGATCGTCCAGGGGACCCTCTTCAACGCCCGGGCCCTGCCGGAGATCGTGCGCAACACCATCCCCCTGCTGCTGGCCGGCGTGGGGCTGGCCCTGGCCTTCCGTGCCCAGTTCTGGAACATCGGCGCCGAGGGCCAGCTGCTCTGCGGCGCCATCGGCGCCACCTGGGTGGCCCTCTTCTCCCCCGTCCCCGCGGCGTGGAAGCTGCCGGCCATGTTCCTGGCCGGCTTCCTGGCCGGTGCGACCTGGGGCGCGCTGCCGGTCCTGCTGCGCTGGCGCTTCGCCGTGAACGAGGTCATCTCCACGCTCATGCTCAACTACATCGCGCTCTACATCGTCGCCTGGCTGGTGCACGGCCCCTGGAAGGGGCCGGAGATGCGCGGCTTCGCCTTCACCAATGCCTTCCCGCCGGGCGCCACCATCCCCGTGCTGGCCGGCACGCGCATCCACTGGCCCACCCTCGCCCTCGGGCTGCTGCTGGCCGTGGGCGCGGCGTTGCTCCTGGCCCGCACGCGGCTGGGCTTCGAGATCCGCGTCCAGGGGCACAGTCCCGAGGCGGCGCGGTATGCGGGCATGCGGCCGGCGCGGGTGACCTTGCTCGTCATGCTCCTGGCCGGCGGGGCGGCGGGATGGGCCGGGGTGGGGGAAGTGGGCGGCATCCACCACCGCCTGCTCGACCCCAACCAGATCTCGCTGGGCTTCGGCTACGCGGCCATCATCGTGGCCTGGCTCGCCCGCAACAACCCGCTGGCGGTGATCGCCACCGCGCTCTTCCTCGGGATCATCTTCGCCAGCGGGGACGTGATGCGGGTGGCGCTGCAGATGCCGGCCCGGGTGACCGACGTCTTCAACGGGCTGATCCTCTTCTGCCTGATCGGCAGCGAGCGGCTGCTGCGGCTGCGGGTGCGATGGGCGCCTGCACCCGCTGCACGCGCCCCGGTGATGGAGCCGGAACGGGAAGTCCCCGGGCTGGGGGGCGGTGACGGATGATCTCAGGGGACCGGAGGAGCGGTGGCCTGAGGCCGGCGGGGCCGGGGGAGCGCCGGGGTCTGGGGGCGGGGGAGCCGGAGGGCGCGTGATGGAAGCGGTGGTCACCTGGCTGGCCGAGACGCTGGTGCGGGCGCTGGCCCTGGGCACGCCGCTGCTGTGGGCGGCGCTGGGCGAGGTCTACGCCGAGCGCAGCGGCGTGGTCAACCTGGGCGTGGAGGGGATGATGATCCTCGGCGCCTTCGCCGCCTTCGCCGTGGCGCAGACCCTGGGGCGTCCCGAGGTGGGGCTCCTGGCCGCCGCCGGCGTCGGCGGGCTGGCCGCGCTGCTGCACGCCTTCGTCGCCGTGACGCTGCGCGCCAACCAATACGTCTCGGGGCTGGCCCTCACCATGCTCGGCCTGGGGCTCTCCGCCCTGCTGGGCCGCCGCTGGGAGGGGCTGCCGCTCCTCAACACCCTGCCCGAGGTCTCGGGGGTCACCTTCGGCGGGGTGCTGCTGGCGGTGCTCCTGTGGTTTGTCCTGTACCACACCGCCTGGGGGGTGGCGCTGCGCTCGGCGGGAGAGGCGCCGGCGGCCGTGGACGCCGTGGGCATCAACGTGGCCCTGGTGCGCTACCTGGCGGTGGTCCTGGGCGGCATGCTGGCCGGGGTGGGCGGCGGCTTCCTCTCGGTGGCCTACCGCCCCTCCTGGACCGAGGGGATGACCGCGGGGCTGGGGTGGATCGCCATCGCCATCGCCATCTTCGCCGCCTGGGACCCGCTGCGGGCGGTGGCCGGGGCGGTGCTCTTCGGGGGCCTCTTCCACCTGTCGTTCCGCCTCCAGACCTGGATCCCCCCGGAGCCGCTCCAGCTCATGCCGTTTGCGGTGACGATCCTGGTCCTGGCGGCGGCGGGGCGGGGCGGCGCCCGCCGGTGGGGTGGGGCGCCCGAGGCGCTGGGCCTGCCCTATAGCCGGGGCGAACCCTGACGATCCAGGGGCCGGGCGGCAGGCGGAGGCGTCGTGGCCGTGGAACCAGATCACGCAGAACTGGCGCAGGGGAGGGAGACGATGCGGATCCTGCGGGCATGCCTGGTGCTCATCCTGGTCCTGGCCTTCGCCGCCGGCGGGGCGGCGCAGGCGAAGCTCAAGGTGGGGTTCATCTACGTGGGCCCCATCGGCGACTACGGGTGGACCCACGCGCACGACCAGGCGCGGCGGATCGTCGAGCAGAAGCTGCCGGTGCAGACGATGTACGTGGAGTCGGTGCCGGAGGCCCAGGTGCAGCCCTTCATCGAGAAGCTCATCCAGCAGGGCGCCCGGGTGGTCTTCACCACCAGCTTCGGCTTCATGGACGGCACGCTGGAGATGGCCAAGCGCTACCCGACCATCATCTTCGGCCACGCCAGCGGCTTCAAGCGCAACCACAACATGTTCACCTACATGGCCGACTTCTACCAGGTCTACTACCTCAACGGACTGATGGCCGGCGCGCTGACCCGGAGCCACAAGATCGGCTACGTGGGCGCCTTCCCCATCCCGGAGGTCAAGCGCCACATCAGCGCCTTCGCGCTCGGCGTGCGCGCCGTGAACCCGCGCGCCACCGTCCACGTCCGCTGGATCTTCTCCTGGTTCGACCCGGCCAAGGCCAAGGAGGCCACCGAGGCTCTCATCGCCGAAGGCGCCGACGTCTTCGCCTTCACCGAGGACTCGCCGACGGTGATCCAGGTGGCGGCGCGGCGAAACCTCCTCTCCTTCAGCCACTACTCCCCGATGCAGCGGTTCGCCCCGCGCCACGTGATCTCGGGGCAGCTGGTGCACTGGGAGACGATCTACCTGGACTTCCTCTCCAAGGTGCTCAGCGGCCGGTACAACGCCGAGAACCTGGCCAACGTGGACTACTGGTGGCTGCTGGCGGAGAAGGCGGTGGAGCTGGGCGGGGAGTTCGGGGTACCGATCAACCCGATCTTCGTGGACCGGCTGAAGGCGGCGCGGGTCCAGACGCGGGAGTTCGGCCGGGTCTCCGTCTACGACCTGGTGAACCGTCGCCTGGCCCAGATGTCCGCCAAGCCGGTGAAGTGGGACCCCTTCACCGGACCCATCCGCGACCGCAACGGGGTGCTGCGCGTCCCGGCGGGCAAGGTCATGACCGTGGCCGAGCTGACCACGATGGAGTGGGCGGCCCCTGGCGTGGTCGGCCCCTGGCCGAAGGAGCCGAAGTAGCGGGCGTGGTCGGCCCCGCGCCGCACGAGCCGGCGTAGGGCTGCCACGCCAGCCCGGCGCGAACTCCAGCCCCGGCGCGACCGGCCGGCCCGAGGCTACTCCGCCGCCCCGGCGGAGAGCCGGGCCGGCCGTGCCGTCTGCTGGACCTTGGCGAGCGCCTCCTCCAGGATGTCGAGGGCCCGCTGCAGGTCCTCCTCGGCGATGACCAGGGGCATCAGGAAGCGGATGACGTTGCCGTAGAGCCCCGCCCGCAGGGCGAGGACACCTCTGGCCAGCGCCTCCCGCAGCACCGCCGCCGTCGCGTCGGGCGCCGGCGCACGGGTGGTGCGGTCGTGCACCAGTTCGACCGCGCGCATGGCACCCAGGCCTCGGGCGTGGCCGACGAGGGGGTAGCGCGCCGCCCACGCGGCCAGGCGCGCCTCCAGCACCTCCCCCAGCCGGCGCGCCCGCTCCACCAGCCGCTCCTCCTCGATCACCTCGAGGACCGCCAGCGCCGCCGCGCAGGCGACCGGGTTGCCCACGTACGTCCCCCCGAGCGCCCCCGGCGGGGCCTGGTCGAACAGGTCGGCGCGGCCCACGACCGCTGAGAGGGGCATCCCGGCGGCCAGGGACTTCCCCACCACCAGCAGGTCCGGCGTGACACCGCTGTGCTCCACGGCGAACATCCGCCCCGTCCGCCCGAACCCGGTCTGGATCTCGTCGACGATGAGGAGGATGCCGTGGCGATCGCACAGCGCTCGCAAGGCCGGGAGGAAGTCCGGCGGCGGGACGACGAACCCGCCCTCCCCCAGCACCGGCTCCACGATCACGGCCGCCACCGCGTCCGGCGCCACCTGCGCCACCAGCATCCGCTCCAGATGGTCCATGACGTAGGCGGTGGGGTCGGCCGACGGGGTGCGGTAGGGGTCGGGGTAGGGGGCCCGGTAGACCTCGGGCATGAAGGGCCCGAGGCGCCGCTTGTAGGGGTCCACGCGGCTGGTCAATGAGAGGGCCAGGTAGGTGCGGCCGTGGAAGGCGCCCTCGAAGGCGATGAGGGCCGGCCGCCCCGTCGCCGCCCGCGCCACTTTCACCGCGTTCTCCACCGCCTCCGCGCCGGAGTTGAAGAGGGCGGCGCGCCTGGGTCCGGCGCCGGGGGCCAGGGCCACGAGGCGCTCCGCCACGGCGACGTACGCCTCGTAGGGGGCCACGGTGAAGTCGGTGTGGATGAAGCGCCTCGCCTGCTCGGTGATGGCGGCCACGACCTTCGGGTGGCTGTGCCCGACGTTCAGGCACCCCACCCCGCCGCTCAGGTCCAGGTAGACGTGGCCGTCCGCGTCCCACAGGCGGGCGCCCTCGGCGCGCACCACGAAGACGGGCGTCAGCAGGTCGAGTGCCGGCGGGACGACGGCGCGGGCCCGCCGGAGCAGCGCGTCCGCGCGCGGGCCCAGACGGTGGACGGCGTGGCGGGGATCGGTCACGGTGCGGCTCCCTTCGCGGTCAGCGGCGCTCCAGCGCCACGACGGTGTGGACGTGGTTCGTCTGGGGGAAGAGGTCGAGCGGGCGGACGGCTCCGGCGACGTAGCCCCACCCGCGCAGGCGCCGCAGGTCTTCGGCGAGGGCCCGCAGCGACCGCGCCACGTAGACCAGGCGGTGGGGCCCTGCCGCCTGGAGCGCCGGACCCAGCTCCGCCGGCAGCCCGGCACCCGGCGGGGCGAGGACGAGGACGTCGCTGCGCTCCCCGCGCCGGTGGAGCTTGACCAGCACGCGGCCCGGGTCGCGGGTGTAGAAGACGGCGTTGGCGATGCCGTTGGCGGCGGCGGTGGCCCAGGCCGCCGTCATGGCCTCGCGGTCGGCGACCACGCCGACGGCCCGCCGGACGCACCCCGCCAGGGCCAGCGTGAGCACGCCGCCCTCCGCGAACGCCTCGAGGACCTGCTCCTCGCCGCGCAGCCGGGCCGCCTCGCGGACGGTCTCGAAGAGCAGCTTGAGCGCCCGCGGGCTGGGCAGGACCGGCAGGCGGGGGTCGAGGCGCCAGCGCACCCCCAGCAGCTCCTCCTGGACGTACGGCCGTCCCCACAGGAGGTCGAGGCGCGGGCCGAGCAGCCGCGGGAGGGGACGCCGCTGCACGGTGAGCAGGATTCCCACGAGGCCGGGGACCCGGTCGAGGAGGGCGCGGACGAAGGCCATGCGGTCGGGGAGGGGGCCGGTGGTGGAGAGGACCGCCAGAGCCTCCCCCGTGGCTGCCGCGGTCAGCCCCACCACGCCGCGGACCAGGCCGCGCCGCAGCCGGGGGTCGTACGGCGGCAGCCGCAGCGCCGCCACCGCCTCACGGACGGCGTGGAGGAGCTGCACGTTCGTGGGGTGCTGGACGGCGCACGACTCCACCGGCACCACCGCGCCCCCGCCCCAGGTGTGGAACCCCGCCACGGGAACGCCGGCCCGACCGCTGATCGTGGCGGCCAGCACGGTGCGGTAGGTCCAGGGCTCGATGCCCACGCAGGGGGCTACGGCCGGGGGCTCCACCTCCGCGCCGCGCAGCGCCTCGACCACCATGGCCTGCTTCAGGCGGCGCTGTCCATCCAGGACGATGTGCTGCCACTGGCACCCCCCGCAGCGGCCGAAGTGCGGGCAGGGAGGGACGGTGGCATCGGGGGACTTGCGCATGAGCCCGACGATGCGGCCGCGCAGGACCGGGGAGGTCTGCGTGACCTCGACGACGGCGGTCTCGCCGGGAATGCCGTAGGGGACGGCCAGACGGACCCGGCCGACGCGAGCCACGGCGGCGCCGTCTGGGGCCATGGCCGAGAAGGTCACCGTGAGCTGCGTCCCCGGCCGCAGGGGGCGGAGGCCGCCCGCGCGGTCCCCCACGCGTCCGGAGCCCCGTGCCGACGGCGTCGCGCGCCCCACGGACGCGGACGGAGACGGAGCCGCCTCACGCATCCCGCAGGCGCTCCCGCAGCAGCCGGTTGACCAGGTCGGGGTTGGCGCGCCCGCCGGTGCGCTTCATCACCTGCCCGACCAGGAAGGCCAGGGCGCGATCCTTCCCCTGGCGGTACTCCTCGGCGGGCCGGGGGTGGGCAGCCAGCACCTCCTCCACCACCCGGGCCAGGGCCTCGGGGTCGCTCAGCTGCTCCAACCCGCGCTCCGCCACCAGCGCCGCCGGCGGGACGTCGCGGCGCATCACCTCGGGCAGCAGCTCCTTGGCCGCGCGGATGCTGATCCGGCCTTCCTCCACCAGGCGCAGCAGGTCGGCCAGGCGCGCGGGCGTGAGCGCCGTCTGGTCGATCTCCCGCCCTTCGGCGTTGAGGACGCCGGCGACGTCCCCCACCAGCCAGTTGGCCACGGTGCGCGGCTGCGGGAAGGCGGCCAGGGTAGCCTCGAAGAAGCTGGCGAGCTTGGGATCGCGGACGAGCAGGTTGGCCTCGTGGCGCCCCAGCCCGAGCGCCGTGACGTAGCGCGCCCGCTTCTGCGCCGGCAGTTCCGGCAGGCTGGCCCGGACCGTGTCCAGCCACGCCTCGTCGATGTGGAGCGGCACCAGGTCGGGCTCGGGGAAGTAGCGGTAGTCCTCCGCCTCTTCCTTGGTGCGCGTGGAGAAGGTCACCTGGCGGCGCTCGTCCCAGTGGCGGGTCTCCTGGACCACCGGCGCGCCCTGCGCCAGCAGGGCAGCCTGCCGCTCGGCCTCGAAGGTCAGCGCCCGCTCCAGCGCGCGCAGGGAGTTGAGGTTCTTCACCTCGGTGCGCGTGCCCAGGGTGCCGTCGGGTCGGCGCAGCGAGATGTTGGCGTCCACCCGCAGCGTCCCCTCCTCCATCCGCCCCGCGCTCACCTCCAGGGTCTGGAGGAGCGCGCGCAGCTCGAGGAGGAACTCCCGCGCCTCGGCCGGGCTGCGCAGGTCGGGCTGGGTGACGATCTCCATCAGCGGCACGCCGGAGCGGTTGTAGTCCACCAGCGAGCGTGGCCGCCCGTCCTGGGGGTGGAGGAGCTTGCCGGTGTCCTCCTCCAGGTGGACCCGGCGGATGCGGATGGCCCGCCCCTCCCCGTCCACCTCGATCTCCAGCCACCCGTCCGTGGCCAGCGGCGGGTGGTCCATGTATTGGTACTGGGAGATCTGGTAGTTCTTCGGCAGGTCGGGGTAGTAGTAGTTCTTCCGGTGGAACTGGCTGCGCGGGTGGACGCGGCAGCCCAGGGCCAGCGCCGTGCGCAACCCCAGCTCCACCGCCCGCCGGTTGGGGACCGGCAGCGCCCCCGGCAGCCCCAGGCAGACCGGGCAGACCAGCGTGTTGGGCGGCGCGCCGAAGGCCACCGCGCACCCGCAGAACATCTTGGAGGCGGTGAGGAGCTGGGCGTGGATCTCCAGCCCGATCACCACCTGCAGGCCGCGCGCGGTGACGGCTCTCATGGGGCGTGCTCGGCGACAGCGCTCATGCGGCGGCGGCCAGGGCCGGCGCCCGGCGGTGCCAGGGCGTGACCTGCTCGTAGGCGTGGGCGGCGCGCAGCAGCGTGGCCTCGTCGAAGGGGCGCCCGATGAGCTGCAGGCCCACCGGCAGCCCGTCGGCGAAGCCGCACGGCACGGAGATCCCCGGGAGGCCCGCCATGTTCACCGGGACGGTGAAGATGTCGGCCAGGTACATCTGCAGGGGGTCGTCCACCCGCTCGCCCAGGCGGAAGGCCACGGTCGGCGAGGTGGGCAGCGCCACCAGATCCACCTCGCGGAACGCCGCCTCGAAGTCCCGCCGCACCAGTGTGCGGGCGCGCTGCGCCGTCAGGTAGAAGGCGTCGTAGAAGCCGCTGCTCAAAGCGTAGGTGCCCAGCATGATGCGGCGCTTCACCTCGGCGCCGAAGCCCGCCGCGCGGGTGCGGGCGAACATCTCCACCACGTCCGGGGCCGCCACGCGCAGGCCGTGGCGCACCCCGTCGTAGCGGGCCAGGTTGCTGCTCGCCTCCGCCGTGGCCACCAGGTAGTAGGTGGCCAGCGCGTAGTCGATCATCGGCAGGCTCACCTCGCGCAGCTCCGCGCCGAGCCCGGCCAGCACCTCGAGCGCGGCCTCCACCGCCGCCGCCACCCCGGGCTGCAGCCCCTCGCCGCGCCCCTCCCGGGCCACGCCAATGCGCAGCCCCTCGATGCCCCCGCCCAGCGCCGCCGGGTAGTCCGGCACCGGCACCGGCGCGCTGGTGGCGTCGAGCGGGTCCGGGCCGGCGATCACCTGGAGGAGGAGGGCCGCGTCCCGCACCGTGCGCGCCAGCGGGCCGATCTGGTCGAGCGAGGAGCCGTAGGCGACCAGCCCGGAGCGGGAGACCCGGCCGTAGGTGGGCTTGAGGCCGACGATGCCGGCCAGCGCGGCCGGCTGGCGAATGCTGCCGCCGGTGTCGGTGCCGAGCGCCCAGGGGGCCAGCCCCGCCGCCACCGCGGCGGCCGAGCCGCCGCTGCTCCCGCCCGGGACGCGCGAGAGGTCCCAGGGGTTGCGGGTGGGGCCGAAGGCGGAGTTCTCGGTGGAGGAGCCCATGGCGAACTCGTCCAGGTTGGTCTTCCCCAGCAGCACCGCGCCCGCCTCGCGCAGCCGCACCATCACGGTGGCGTCGTAGGGGGGCCGCCACCCCTCCAGGATGCGGGAGCCGCACGTGGTGGGCACCCCGCGGGTGCAGATGTTGTCCTTCACCGCCACCGGGATCCCGGCGAGCGGCGGCAGGGGCTCGCCCCGGGCTGCCCGCTGGTCCCACCGGCGCGCCTCCGCCCGCGCCGCCTCCGGGTCCACGTAGAGGTAGGCGCGCACCTGCCCGTCCAGCGCCTCGATGCGCGCCAGGTAGGCGTCCACCACCTCCAGCGCGGACCAGTCGCGGCGGCGCAGCCCCTCGATCAGGCTCGCGGCGGGCAGCAGGGTGTCGAGCATCAGCCGGCGCGACCCTCCCCGCCCCGGTCCGGCGGCGGCCCGGCGGTCTCGTCGGCGACCTCCCCGGAGCCATGCGGCCCGTCGGCCCTGCCGGGCGGTGGGGCGGCTTCGTGGACGGCCTCCTCCGGCACGGGCGGTGGGGATTCGTGGACGACCTCCTCCAGCACCGCCGGGACAACGAAGAACCCCTCCTCCACCTCGGGGGCGGCCGCCAGGACCTCGTCCCGCGGCAGCGACGGTCGGGGGATGTCCTCCCGGAAGAGGTTGGTGCCCTCGTGGACGTGCGCGGTCGGGGGGACCGTGCCGAGGTCCAGGCTCTGGAGCCGGGCGAAGTAGTCGACGATCTCGCGGAGCTGGCGGGTGAAGGCCTCCCGCTCGGCCTCGGTGAGGGCCAGCCGGCTCAGCCGGGCGACGTAGTCGACGGTGGCGCGATCGATGGCCATGGCAGGGACCATCGTACCACGAGCCGTTTGCGCCGTTGCCGGGAGCAGAGTACTCCGCCACCGGTACCCGAGGGGTAGCGACCTCGAGGACCTGGAAGCTGGCGGCACGGAGGTGCAGATCACCGCCCCGGAGACGCTGGAGTGCGCGCTGGCGAGTGAGACCGGTACCCAGAGTGTGCCCTGAGCAGTCAGACAGCGGGAGGGACCGCCACGATGTTTGAGCGAGCGATGCGCGAGGTCGTAGAGCAGGCAAGATGGCACGGGAAACGGACGGTCACTCTGCGAACTCCTCCAAAATTTGGAGCACGTCGAACTCGTTGCCGTCGGGGTCGGCAAAGGACGTTTGCAGGGCGCGCATCAGTTCCGCAGGCCTGAAGTCGTACTCCCGTGGAGGGCGCACCAAGCCGCCGAACTGGCGGGGGTCCGGGGACCCGGGGACGCCCGTGCTAGGATGGGGCCGACGTGGAGCGCAGCCGGGACTGGATGGAGGACGCCCGCCGCGACCTGGAGCACGCCAGGAGCGACGCGGAACGGGGGTTCTACAACTGGGCCTGCTTCTCCGCGCAGCAGGCCGCCGAGAAGGCCGTGAAGGCCGTCTTCCAGCGTCTGGGGGCGGAGGCGTGGGGCCACTCGGTGGCCGACCTCCTCGGCGAGCTCCGCTCACGCGCCGACGTCCCGGGCGCGCTCGTCGACCGTGCCCTGGAACTGGACAAGGCCTACATCCCCGCCCGCTATCCCAATGCCCACCCGGCGGGGTCGGCCAGCAGCCGGTACACGCGAACGGAGGCCGAGCGCCTGATCGCCCATGCGGAAGCGGTCGTCGAGTTCTGTCAGGGTCTCCTATCCACGCTGGACTAGGGAGGCGCTGGTGGAGGCCCTGCGCGCGCGCCTCCCGGCGCTGGCACAGGTCCTTCCGCTGAGGCGGGTGGTGCTCTTCGGCTCGTACGCCCGGGGCCGGCACACCGCCGCCTCGGACGTCGACCTGCTGGTGGTCTACGCCGACCCGCCCCGCGCTGAGGCGTATGCCGTGGTGCGCCAGACGCTCGCCCTGCCTCGCCTGGAGCCGCACGTGTACAGCGAGGCGGAGTACCGGGCGGTGCAGGCGACCGTGGACCGGATGACGCGCGGCGGCGTCACCCTCCTGGGCAGCAACCTGTAAGCGGACCGCCGCTCCGCTCGGCCCCGGGGGTTCAGGTGGTCGGGCCCGCCGTCCCCGCCGGGACCACCGCCGCGCGGCTGCGCTGGTGGCGGAAGGGCAGGATGGGGCAGGCCACCAGGTGGCCGCCGCCCACGTCCAGCAGCGGCGGGTCCTCGATGCGGCAGGACTCCTGAGCGTACAGGCAGCGGGTGTGGAAGCGGCACCCCCTGGGCGGGTTGACCGGGCTCGGCACGTCCCCCGGCAGGATGATGCGCTCCCGCCGGATGGCCGGGTCAGGGATGGGCACCGCCGAGAGGAGGGCCTCCGTGTAGGGGTGCTGCGGGTTGGTGAAGAGCTCGTCGGCGTCGGCGATCTCCACGATGCGCCCCAGGTACATGACGGCGATGCGGTCGCTGATGTGCTTGACCACGGAGAGGTCGTGGGCGATGAAGAGGTAGGTCAGCCCGAACTCCTTCTGCAGCTCCTCCAGCAGGTTCAGCACCTGGGCCTGGATGCTCACGTCCAGGGCGGAGACCGGCTCGTCGCAGATGATGAGCTTCGGGTTCACCGCCAGGGCCCGGGCGATGCCGATGCGCTGCCGCTGCCCGCCGCTGAACTCGTGCGGGTAGCGGTTGGCGTGGTAGGGGGAGAGGCCCACCACCTCCAGCAGCTCCTGCACGCGCCGCACCTTCTCCTTGCCGCGGGCCAGGTTGTGGATCTCCAGGGGCTCGCCGATGATGTCGCCCACCGTCATGCGCGGGTTGAGGGAGGAGTAGGGGTCCTGGAAGATGATCTGCATGTCGCGGCGCAGGCGGCGCATCTCCTCCTTGTTGAGCTTGAAGATGTTGCGCCCCTCGAAGTAGACCTCGCCGCTGGTGGGCTCCTGCAGGCGCAGGATGACGCGTCCCGTGGTGGTCTTGCCGCACCCCGACTCCCCCACCAGGCCCAGCGTCTCCCCGCGGCGGATGGTGAAGGAGACGCCGTCCACGGCCTTCACCGCCCCCACCTGCTTCTGGAAGATGAAACCCTTGGTGATGGGGAAGTACTTGTAGAGGTTCCGGACGTCGAGGATGATGTCGTCGCTCACCGTCGCCATGTCGGTCCTCCCGTGCGTCGTCCTCCCGTGCGCCGTCCTGCCGGCGTCAGCGCCCGCTCACCGCGCCGTCCCCCGGCCGCCCCGGCCCCGGCCGCGCCGCCGTGCGCCTCACTCCTGCACCACCGGGCGCGGCGTGGCCGCCGCCAGCCCCGCTTCCACCGCCGCCCGCCGGTCCTCCTCGGTGGCGTGCTCGCTGTAGAGGTAGCACCGCGCCGTGTGCTCCGGCCCCACCAGGTACTCCGGCGGATCCTCCTGCACGCAGATCTCCATGGCGAAGGGGCAACGCGGGGCGAACGGGCACCCCGGGGGCAGGTCGATCAGGCTGGGGGGCTGCCCCTCGATGGGGATGAGCCGCTCCTTGCGCTCGTGCAGCTTGGGGATGGAGTGGAGCAGGCCCCAGGTGTAGGGGTGCTTGGGATCCTGGAAGGTGCGCAGGACGTTGGCCTTCTCCACCGGCCGCCCCGCGTACATGACCACCACGTTGTCGCACATCTCTGCCACCACGCCCAGGTTGTGCGTGATGAGGATGATGGCCATGTGGAACTCCTGCTGCAGCTCCTGCATCAGCTCGAGGATCTGCGCCTGGATGGTCACGTCGAGGGCGGTGGTGGGCTCGTCGGCGATGAGGATGGAGGGGTTGCAGGAGAGGGCCATGGCGATCATGACCCGCTGGCGCATCCCGCCGCTGAACTGGTGCGGGTAGTCCTTCACCCGTTCCCGGGCCAGCGGGATGCGCACCTTCTCCAGCATCTCCACGGCCCGGTCCCACGCGGCCTTGCGGGGCAGGCGCTGGTGGAGCATCACCGCCTCGGCGATCTGCTCGCCAATGGTGAGCACCGGGTTCAGCGAGGTCATGGGCTCCTGGAAGATCATGGCGATGCGGTTGCCGCGGATGCGGCGCATCTCCTCCTCGGAGAGGCTCAGCAGGTTGCGTCCCTCGAAGAGGATCTCGCCGGCCACGATCTTGCCGGGGGGCTGGGGGATGAGCCGCATGATGGACAGCGCGTGCACACTCTTCCCCGACCCGGACTCCCCCACGATGCCCAGGGTCTCCCCCCGGTGCAGGTCGTAGGAGAGGCCGTCCACGGCCTTCACCACGCCCTCGTCCGTGTAGAAGTAGGTCTTCAGGTTGCGTACCGACAGCAGGGGCTGCTCCGCCACGCTCTCACCTCATCCCCGGAGATACCTTATTCTACCGTCCCGCCCCTAGAACTCCCACTGCCAGCTGTTCCAGGGGAGGTAGTAGGTCCCCAGCCCGGTGGGCCTGACGTTCCGCACGTCCCGGCGCATCGTCGTCAGGCTCAGGCGGAAGTACAGCGGCAGCGAGGGGAGCTCCTCGGCGAAGAGCTCCTGGTGCCGCTTGAACAAGGCGTTCCGCCGGCCCTCGTCCAGCTCGTTAATGATCTGCTCCATCAGCCGGTCGTTCTCCAGATTCCGCCACCCGACCCGGTTGTTCCCCTCCCAGTTGTTCTGCTCGCTGGGGATCTGGCTGCTGTGGAACCGGTCGAAGGCCGTGGAGTCGGGGGTGAAGAGGCTGGCGTACATGGCCAGGTGGGGGAACTGCCGGCGCGGCACCACGCTGCCGAAGAAGACCGAAGCGGGCCGGTTGTCGATGCGCAGGTCGATGCCCACCTGGCGCAGCTGCTCCTTCATGATCTGCTGCACCTGCTCCCGGGGCGCGTTCCCCGCCGTCGTCATGATCGTCAGCTCCACCCGGCGGCCGGCCCGGTCCCGCAGGATGCCGTCGGGCCCGGGGGTGAAGCCCGCCTCGGCCAGCAGGGCCCGCGCCCGGGCCACGTCATACGGGTACTTCTTCACGTTGGGGTTGTAGGCCGGGTGCTTGGGGGCCAACCAGGAGTGGGCCACCGGCTGCTTGCCCTGGAAGAGGGCCCGCACGATGCCCTCGCGGTCGATGGCGTACGCCAGGGCCTGCCGCACGCGCTTGTCCCGCAGCCACTCGTGGTCCAGGTTGAAGTCGATGCGCTCCCAGATGAGCGCCTCCGTGTAGTGGGTGGCCACGCGCGGGTTGCGGCGCTCGATCTCCACCATCTGCTCGATCCCGAAGTTGTTGATCTCCGTGGCGTCGACGGTGCCGGCGATCTGGTTGGCCGTCAGGACCGTGGAGTCGAGGATGAAGCGGAAGATCAGGCGGCGCACCCTGGGGGCGCCCAGCGGCCACCGCTCGTAGGCCTCCAGGGCGATGTGGCTGCCGGGGGCCCACTCGACGAAGCGGTACGGCCCGTTGGCCACCGGGGCGCGGAAGTACGGGTGGGCCTGCATCCGGGTGGGGTCGCGCAGGTAGTCGCGCTCCAGGACGTGCCGGGGGAGCGCGTACTGGATGCCGAAGGGGTCGGCGTTGGCGAAGGGCCACAGCTCGTTCCACTGGACCACCAGGGTGTAGGGGTCGTTCGGGGTCGGGACCAGGACGTTGTCGACTTTGTTCACGATGAAGCGGCTGTACCGGTGGGGCACCCGGGGGTTCCGGAGGAAGCCGTAGGTGAAGCGCCAGTCCAGCGCGGTGACCGGCCGGCCGTCGTGCCAGGTGAAGCCGCGCTTGAGCCGCCAGGTCACGCGCATCTTCTTGGTGGGCAGGACCTGCCAGTCCCCGTCCTTGATGGTGGGGAGCTTCTCCGCCATGACGGGCATGCGCACCCACCGGTCCGTGTAGGGGGCGATAAAGCCCCACAGCGGGTTGTGGATGACCCCGGCCGCCGCCATGATGGAGAACGGCCCCAGGATGTCCGGCTCCTGCGCCATGCCGATGACGATGGTGTCGCGGGCCGGCGCCGCTTGGGTGGCGCCCGCCCACCCGCCGAGGAGCAGCGCCAGGACCGTGCCGCAGACCACCGCGCGTCGGATCGCTGCCATCGTCGCTCCCTCCCTCCTCACACCCGGAGCCGCGGGTCCAGTGCGTCCCGCAGCCCGTCTCCCAGGAAGTTGAAGCTCAGCACCGTGATGAAGATGAACACCCCCGGGAAGACCGCCAGCCAGGCGGCGTTCCACAGGTACTCCTGGGCCCGCTGCAGCATGTTGCCCCACGACGGGGTCGGCGGCTGGATGCCCAGCCCCAGGTAGCTGAGCGCCGACTCCCCCAGGATGGCGCCGCCCACCGTCAAGGTGGCGGCAACGATGACGGGGGCCAGGGCGTTGGGGATGAGGTGGCGCAGGACGATGCGCGCCTCCGAAGCCCCCATGGCCCGGGCCGCCTCGACGAAGTCCTGGGCCTTCAGCGAGAGGATCTGGCCCCGCACCAGGCGGGCCACCCCCGTCCACCCGAAGGCGCTGAAGATGAGGACGATGCGCAGCACCCCGCCGCCCGGGATCAGCGCGGCCAGGATGAGGTAGAGGGGGAGCGTCGGGATGGAGAGGAGGACGTCCACCAGCCGCATGAGCGCCGTGTCCACCACCCCGCCGTAGAAGCCGGCCGCCGCGCCGGCGAGCGAGCCCACCACGGCGATGGCGACGGCCGTGACGTAGCCCACGGTCAGGGAGATCCGTCCCGCGTACATGATCCGCGTCAGCACGTCGCGCCCCAGCTCGTCCGTGCCGAGGGGGTGCGCCCCCCCGGGCCGGTGCCAGCGGGCGTCCAGGCTGATCCGGTCCACCGGGTAGGGCGCCAGGACCGGGGCCAGCACGGCCATGAGGGTGAGCAGCAGGGCCACGACGCCGCCCACCAGCGCCAGGCGGTGGCGGAGGAAGCGGCGCACCGCCACCTGCCAGTAGGAGAGACCGAGGCCCACGCCCGCCGCGGCGCGGCGTCGCCGCTCCAGCTGCAGGGCCAGGTCGGGGGAGAGGACTTGTCGCGCCACCGCCGCCGCCTCAGTCGTAGCGAATGCGCGGGTCGACGAGCGCGTAGGCCACGTCGGCCAGGAGGTTGGAGAGGATGGTCATGAGGGCCAGGAAGAGCAGCACGGCCATGGCCACGTAGTGGTCGTGCCCCAGCACGGCCTGGTAGAGCAGCAACCCCGTCCCCGGCCAGCTGAAGACCGTCTCGGTGATGACCGCCCCGTCCAGGATGCCCGGGAGGCTGAGGGCGACCAGGGTGATGATGGGGATGAGGGCATTGCGCAGGGCGTGGCGGTTGATGACGACCCGCTCCGGGTTCCCCTTGGCCCGGGCGGTGCGGATGTAGTCCTGCCGGATCACCTCGAGCACGCTGGAGCGGGTGTACCGGGCCCAGGAGGCCATGCCGGTGGTGGCCAGGACGAGGGTGGGCAGGACCAGGTGGCGCAGCCGGTCCAGCACCCCCTCCACCCCCCCGTGCACGCCGGGCGTCATCATCCCGCCGGCCGGCAGCTTCAGCCAGGCCAGGCCGGGGAGCTGCGCCCAGGGGGCCCAGACCGCAAAGAGGAGGATGAAGAGGATCCCCTGCCAGAAGACCGGCATGGCCAGCCCGACGAAGGAGAGCACGGTGACGACGTAGTCCGCCGGCGAGTACTGGTGCAGCGCCGAGTAGATCCCCACCGACACCCCGACGACGAAGGCGATGAGGAAGGCCGCGGTGAGCAGCATCAGCGTGTTCTTCAGCCGCTCCCCCATGATCGCGGTCACCGGCTGCCCGTAGGTGCGGGAGTAGCCGAGATCGCCGCGGAGGACGGTGCGCAGCCACTTCAGGTAGCGGATGTGCAGCGGGTCGTCCAGCCCGTAGTAGCGGCGCAGGTGGGCGATGTCTTCCGGCCGGATGTCCGGGTTGCTGGCGGCCAGGAGCTCCACCGGGTCCCCCGGCGTGAAGACGAGCAGGGTGAAGAGGAGCAGGGAGAGACCGAAGAGGATCACCACCGTCTGGACGGCCCGGCGCATCAGGTATCGCTGCATCCCGTCTCCTCGGCCCCGGGGGCGGACGTGGACCCGGGGGTCGGCGGGCCGGCCCCCGGGTCCACCTTCAGCCTACTGGGCCCACTCCCACTGCTCCGAGTTCCAGTTGATGTAAGTGCCCGCCAGCCCCGCCGGCTTGACGTTCCGCAGCGCCCGGGCGGAGGTGGTCAGGCTGAGCCGGAAGTACAGCGGGATGGAGGGGAGGTCCTCCACCCAGAGCTCCTGCTGCCGGCGGAAGAGGCGGATGCGCCGCTGCGTGTCGATCTCCTCCATGATCTGGTCGATGAGCCGGTCGTTCTCGGCATTCCGCCACCCCGGGATGTTCTGCCCCTCCCAGTTGTTCTCCGGGCGGGGGATCTGGGTGCTGTGCCACAGCGCCGCGGGCAGGGTGGTGGGGGACATGACCCAGGCGTACATGACCAGGTGGGGGAACTGCCGGCGCGCCGTGACCTGGCCGAAGAGCACCGAGGCCGGACGGTTGTCGATGCGCAGGTCCACCCCCACTTGGCGGAGCTGCTCCCGCATCACCTGCTGCACCTGCTCCCGGAGCGCGTTGCCGGCCGTGGTCATGATGGTCAGCTCGAACCGGCGCCCCTGGGCGTCGCGCAGGATCCCGTCGGGGCCGGGGGTGAAGCCGGCCTCCCGCAGGAGCGCGCGCGCCCGCTCGAGGTTGTAGTCGTACTTCTTCACGTTGGGGTTGAAGGCCTCGTGGCGCTCGGGGAGCCAGGTGTGGGCCACCGGCTGCCGGCCGCCGGGGCAGGCCAGCTCGGCGAGCTGCTGCCGGTTGAGCGCGTGGATGAGGGCGTGCCGGACCCGCCGGTCCCGCAGCCACTCGTGGTCCAGGTTGAAGTCGACGTGCTCCCAGATCAGCGCCGGGGTGTAGTGGCCCTGGACCGCCGGGTTGCGCCGTTCGATCTCGGCCACCTGGGTGCAGTCGAAGTTGTTGATCTCGGTGACGTCCACCTGCCCGGCGATGGCGTTGGCCTGCAGCACGGTGGCGTCCAGGATGAAGCGGAAGACGATGCGCCGGATCTTCGCCCGTCCTTCCTTGAAGCCGTCGTAGGCCTCCAGGGTGATGTGGCTGCCCCGCGCCCACTCCACGAACCGGTACGGGCCGTTCCCCACCGGTTCGAAGTTCTGCCGGTGGCGGCTCAGCCCGGTGGGGTTCTGCTGGTACTCCCGCTCCAGGACGTGCTTCGGGTAGGTGGTGTGTCCGAGGTTGGCGAAGGGATAGCGCTCGTTCCACTGGACCACGAGCGTGTAGGGGTTGTTGGGGTTGGGGACCAGCATGTGGTCGATCTTCCGCAGCACGAAGCGGCTGGCCGTGGGCGTGCGCGGGTTGCGCAGCATCAGATAGGTCCAGGAGGTGTCCAGGGCGCTGACCGGACGCCCGTCGTGCCAGGTGTACCCGCGCTTGAACCGGTAGGTCACCCGCATCTTCTTCTCGGGCAGCAGCTCCCAGTCGCCGTCGCGCAGCGACGGGATCTTCTCCACCAGGCGCGCGTTGAGCTTCCACTCGTGGTTGAACTCGACCATGGAGACGAAGAGCGAGTTGTTCACCGCGGCGCCGATGGCCAGCGTGCAGCCGGCGAAGACCGTCATGAGGCAGGCCGGCTCCTGGGCTGCGCCGATCACCACCGTGTCCCGTCGGGCCTGACCCGCGTCGGCGGCGACGGGTACCAGGGCGACTGCCAGCGCCACCAGGACCAGGCACCGTCCGATCCAGCCCATACGCATGTTCTCCTCCCTCCCCCCGACGGGAGCCGGTCAGCGGTCCGCCCGTCCCGGGCGGATCACACCTTGAGCCGCGGGTCGAGGGCGTCCCGCAGGCCGTCTCCCAGGAAGTTGAAGCACAGCACTGTCAGGAAGATCATCGCCCCGGGCCAGATGGCCAGCCAGGGCGTCGTCCAGACGTAGTCCTGGGCGTTCTGGAGCATGTTCCCCCAGGACGGCGTGGGCGGCTGGATGCCCACGCCCAGGAAGGAGAGCCCGGCTTCGGAGAGGATGGCCCCGCCCACGGTGAGGGTCGCCGCGACGATCACCGGCGCCAGGGCGTTGGGGATGAGGTGGCGCAGCAGGATGCGGGCGTCGCTGGCCCCGATGGCCCGGGCCGCCTCGGTGAAGTCCTGGGCGCGCAGCTTCAGCATCTCCCCGCGGACCAGGCGCGCCGTGCCCATCCAGGCGAAGGCGCTGAGGACGATGATGATGCCGGTCACCGAGCCGCCCATGTAACGGGCCAGGATGATCAGGATGGGCAGGTCGGGCAGGGAGAACATGATGTCGGTGAAGCGCATGAGGACGTTGTCCAGGACGCCCCCGTAGTACCCGGAGATCCCGCCGACGACCATCCCGAAGAGCGCGGCGGCCAGGGCCGCGCTGAAGCCCACGCTGAGTGAGATCCGGCCGGCGTAGAGCAGGCGGGTGAGGACGTCGTGGCCGAGGTCGTCGGTGCCGAGGGGGTGCGCCCAGGTCGGAGGCGAGCGCCGGTTGTAGAGGTCGATGGCGTCGAACTCGTAGGGGGTGAGGACAGGGGCCAGGATGGAGACGGCGATGAAGAGGAGGATCACCGCTCCCCCGATCATGGCCACCCGGTGCTTCTTGAACCGCCGCCAGGCGATCTGCCAGTAGCCCTGGCCGGGAGGAGCTTCGACGACGGCAGTCGGGCGCTCGACGATGACAGCCATGGGGCGCTCCTCGCTCAGTCGTACCGGATCCGCGGGTCGAGCACCGCGTAGGCGATGTCCGCCAGCAGGTTGAAGATGATGACCAGGGCCGCCAGGAAGATGATGATCCCCTGGGCGACAGCGAAGTCCGCCGCCAGCACCGCCTCCACCAGCAACCGGCCCACGCCGGGCCAGCCGAAGACCGTCTCCGTCAGCGGCGCCCCGGCGAAGAGCGCCGGGATGGAGAGGGCCACGATGGTCACGATGGGGATCATGGCGTTCTTCAGGGCGTGCTTCGTCACCACCACCTGCTCGGCCAGTCCCTTGGCCCGGGCCGTCCGCACGTAGTCCTGGCGGATCACCTCCAGCATGCTCGACCGGGTGTACCGGGTGTAGGAGGCCATGAAGAGGAGCGACAGCACCAGGGTGGGCAGGAGCATGTAGCGCAGCCGGTCCAGGTAGAGCGCCAGGCCCCGGGTGATGCCCGGAGTGCTGAACCCTCCCGCCGGGAGCCGCAGCCAGTCGAGCCCCGGCAGGGCCGTCCAGGGGTGCCACACGGCGAAGAGGTAGATCATCATGATGCCGAACCAGAACGCCGGGATGGACACCCCGAAGAAGGTCAGGAAGGTGGCGATGTAGTCCGCCGTGGAGTACTGGTGGAGCGCGGAGTAGATCCCTACCGGGACCGCGACCGCCAGCGAGAGGAAGAACGCCGGGATCTGCAGCCAGAGGCTGTTGCCCACCCGGTCCCACATCAGCGCCAGCACGGGGACCTTGTAGACCTGGGAGTAGCCCAGGTCGCCGTGCAGCGCCGCCCATAGCCACTTGAAGTACCGGATGTACAGCGGCTGGTCGAGGCCGTAGAGCCGCTTCAGGCGGGCCACGTCCTCGGGCTTGATGTTGGGGTTCCCGAAGACCAGCAGGTCCACCGGGTCGCCAGGCGCCGCCGCCAGCAGCAGGAAGATGATCACCGACAGCCCCACCACCAGAGGGATCATCTGGAGCAGACGGCGGATGAGGTAGCGGCTCATCGGTCAGCAGGACCCGGCGGGCGGGGCGGGGAGGTCCCCCGCCCCGCCGCCAGGGACGTCCGTGTTACCGGACCCACCTCCAGCTCGGGGCGTTCCAGGTGACCGGCGTGTCAGCCCCCGTCGGGAGGAAGTTCTGGAGCCCGGCCTTGTGCCCGGTGTAGTCGGAGCGCAGGTAGAGCGGGATGACTGGGAGGTCCTCCACCCACAGCTCCTGCGCGCGCCGCAACATCGCCGCCCGCCGCCCCTCGTCCAGCTCCTCGGGCACGGCGTGGCAGATGCGCGTCACCTCGTCGTTCTTGTAGCCCGGGTAGTTCTGCCCCTCGCGCTTCTCGGGGGTGGGGATGGTGTCCCCCGTGTAGAGCCCCTCGCAGTCCGAGGTGGGGCTGAAGACCCAGGCGTACATGGCCAGGTCGAAGTCGCGCCGCGGCAGCGCGTCCCCGAAGTAGGCCCGCGCGGGCAGGTTGACGATGCGCACCTCGACCCCCACGGCCCGCCACTGCGCCTGCAGGATCTGCTGCACCTGCTCCCGGGTGCGGTTGCCCGCCGTGGTGGTGAAGCGCAGCGAGAGGCGCTGGCCCCCCTTCTGCAGGATCCCGTCGGGCCCCGGGGTGTAGCCGGCCTCGGCCAGCAGCTGCCGGGCCCGGGCCGGGTCGAAGGCGTACTTCTTGACGTTCCGGTTGAAGCCGTAGTGCTTCTCCGGCAGGAAGGAGTGGGAGACGGGCTGCTTGCCCTGGAAGAGCTGCTGGACCAGCTCTTCGCGGTTGATGGCGTAGATCAGGGCGTGGCGCACCCGCTTGTCGCGCAGGTGGACGTTGTCCAGGTTCAGGTCGATGTGCTCCCAGATCAGGCCGGGCTCCGCCCGCAGGACCCAGTCGCGCCGGTTCTCCCGCTGCAGCCGCGCCTCCAGCTCCAGGCCCTGGACGAAGGGCACCGCCGTCTCGTCGAAGGCGTCCGCCGCACCGGAGAGGATGTTGGCGATGATGGTGTTGGTGTCAGAGATGAACCGGTAGACGATGCGCCGCACGCCGCGCTCCTTGGGCAGGTACGGAGGCACTCCCTGCCAGTTCGGGTAGGCCTCCACGGTGATGGACGAGCCCCTCTGCCACTCCCGCAGCACGTAGGGCCCGTTGCCGATGGTCGGCACGCCCGTGCCCCAGGCCTGGTCGAACCGGGCCGGGTTCTGCCGGAAGATCCGCTCGGTGGCGTGCTTGGGCAGGATGCCGGACCCCGCCGCGCCGAGGTTGGCGAAGGCGTACTTCTTCTTCCACTGCACCGTCATCTGGTAGGGGTTGGGGGCGAGGATGTTCTCCACGCGCTCGGCTACGTCGCGGCCGGCGGTGGGAAAGTCGGGGTGCATGTTCACGCGCCAGGCCCAGATCCAGTCCTGGGCGGTGACCGGCCGGCCGTCGTGCCAGGTGAACCCGCGCTTGATCCGCCAGGTCACCTGCATCTTGTCGCCGGGCAGCACCTTCCAGTCCCCGTCCTTGAGGTTGGGGATCTTCTCGGCCAGAATCGGGAAGTACTTCCACTCGTTGGTCATCCCGACCAGGTCGGTGAAGATCAGGGACCGGATGACCGAGGCCACGAACATCTGACAGGAGTCCGGCTGGGGTGCCAGACACGAGGGTTCCTGCTGGGTGAACAGGACCACGGTGTCCGGCCCCGTGGCCGGCCGTGCGGGCGCGGCTCCCACCAGCGTGGCGGTGCCGAAGGTCACCACCAGCGCCAGCAGGAGCGAAGACCACCTCCAGTGCCGCATGCACTCTCCCTCCTCTCTCCCGCCCCGGTCCGGGGCGGCGACGCGTCTCCTCCTCGTGGGTCTCTCCGTCTCCTCCCCGCGGTCACCTCCCTTCGCCGTTCCCGTCGTCAAAGGCCCCTGGCCGTTGACGCCCGTGGCCGGTCACGCCGTTGGTCGGTAACGCCGTACCGTCAGTGGAGGCCCCGGATCACCCAGTCGAGAGGACTAGGCGTGACCACCGCCTCCCGGGACGGACTCTGCTCCTCTCGGGGCGGCCCCACGTAGATCTCGTCACTGTGCTTGACGGGAGAGGTCACGGGGTGCGGCCGCCGGGCGGAGCCCCTCTCCAGACTGGAGGGGGCTGGCTGGCCAGGCTGAGCTACCGGCCGAGAAGGCGCTGCTCCCTTGGGCACCACCCGCTGGGCCTCCAGGAACCGCTGCACGTCCACCCGCCGAACCCGGATCGTCCGACCCATCCGCACCGCCTCGAGTCGGCCTTCACGGATGTAGCGGTAGACGGTCAGGCGGTTGAGCTGGAGGTAGGCAGCCACCTGGGCTACGGTGAGCAGGTCCCCCTGGGTGGTAACACGCTCGGGCTTACGGGCCATGGCGCTCTCCAGTATAGCGAGAACTTGACTCAAGTATACAAGACCATAGTCTTGAGCCATCAAGTCCTACGGACCCGGGCCTCCCGAAGTTCCACCCTCCGACTTCAGGAAAGCCACGGATGGGGGCATCCGCTCGCATCCGCTTTCGAGGTCCCCTTTGGGGGAACCCCCGCCATCACCCGGAGCGCAGTCGCGGGTCGAAGGCATCCCGCAGCCCATCCCCCAGGAAGTTGTAGGCCACGACCGCCAGGACGATGAACACCCCCGGCAAGAGTAGCCAGGGCGACCGGGAGAGGTTGATCAGGTTGGTGCCGGCCGTGAGCAGGTTGCCCCAGGAGGCACAGGGTTCCCGCACCCCGAACCCCAGGAAGCTTAGCCCCGACTCCCCCAGGATGGCCCCGGGGATCGACAGGGTGGCCACCACGAGGACCAGGGAGGCCGTATTGGGCAGGATGTGGCGCAGGATGATACCCAGGTCGTCCCGCCCCAGGGCCCGGGCGGCCAGGACGAACTCCCGCTCCTTCAGGGAGAGGACGTAGCCACGGATCAGCCGGGAGAACCCCGTCCACCCAAGGAAGCTCAGGATGATGACGATGAGGTAGAAGCGGGTGGTGCACCCCACGTTGGTGGGGAGGATGGCGCTGAGGGTGATCAGCAGGTAGAAGCCAGGCAGGGCGATGATGGCCTCGACGACGCGCATCATGATGTTGTCCACCCGCCCGCCGTAGTAGCCGGCGATCCCGCCGTAGACCATGCCGATGGGGATGGTGATGGAGACGACCATGATGCCGATGAGCAGGGAGACCCGGGAGCCGTAGAGGATGCGGCTGAAGAGGTCCCGCCCGAACTGGTCGGTGCCCATGAGGAAGATGCGCCCCGGCTCCTCCACCCCGAAGAGGTGCACCCGGGTGGGGATGATCCACAGCAGGCGGTAGGGCTCGCCCTGCACAAAGAACCGCACCGGGTACCGCCGGGAGGTGTCCGGCCGGTAGATGCGCAGCTGCGGGTCGACCAGCGTCGTGGCGTAGACGAACGGCCGCAGGTGGATGCGCCCCTCGGCGTCGACGAAGCGCGGCAGGATGGGCGGGTGGAAGAAGCGGTTGCGATCGGTGAAGTCGAGCGGGTAGGGGGCGAGGAATTCCGCGAAGAGCATCATCGTGTAGAGGACGGCCAGGATCCCCAACCCCACCATGGCCACGCGGTGCTTGCGCAGCTGCCGCCAGGCCAGCTCCCCGGGGGTCCGCCGGATCACCCGCGCCGCCTCCGTCGTCGCCAGGCCGGTCAGGGGCAGCGGGCGCGAGCGGGCGGGGACGCGGGCGCTAGTCATAGCGGATCCGCGGGTCGGCCACCGCCAGGAGGAGGTCGGCGATCAGGTTCCCCAGGATGAGCGTCACACTGCCGAGCAGCAGCGCCCCCATGACGACGTAGAGGTCCTTGCGCACCACCGACTCCAGGATGAGCTGGCCCAGCCCCGGCCAGCCGACCACGTTCTCCAGGATCGCCGAGCCCGAGAGCAGCGCGCCAATCTCGAAGCCGAAGATCGTGATGAGGGGGTTGATGGCGTTACGCACGGCGTGCTTGTAGGTCACCGGCCGGTCAGCCAGCCCCTTGGCCCGGGCGGTGCGCACGTAGTCCTGGCGTAGCACCTCCAGCAGGTTGGCCCGCATCTGCCGCATCAGTCCCGCCGCCGCGCCGAAGGCCAGCACCGTGGCGGGGACGAGCATGTGCCGGGCCACGTCCAGGACCTTCCCGTACCACGGGAGGGTGTCGTACTCGATGGAGGTCATGCCGCCGATGGGCAGCCAGCCCGTGACGAAGGCCAGGTAGAGCAGCAGCAGCCCGGAGAAGAAGGTCGGCGTGGAGATCCCCAGGTAGGCCACCATGGACAGCGCGTTGTCGGACCAGGAGTACTGGCGGGTGGCGGCGTGGATGCCGATGGGGATGGCGATGAGCCAGGCCAGGACCAGCGCCCCCAGGTTGAGGATGAGGGTGTTGAGGAGGCGGCTGCCCAGCAGCCAGCTCACCGGCACGTGGTAGGCGAAGGAGTAGCCGAAGTCGAAGTGCAGCACCGACCACAGCCACTTCAGGTACTGGATGTGCACCGGCTGGTCCAGCCCCAGGTTGCGGCGCATCTCCTCGACCACCGCCGGGTCCACCACCGGGTTGAGGCGGATCTCCGCCAGAAAGTCCCCCGGGGAGAGGTGGATGACGATGAAGGAGATGAGGGTCACCCCGAAGAGCAGGGGGACCATGTGGAACAGGCGGCGGACGATGTAGCGCAGCATGGGGGGTGCCCGGGGGCGAGGTCGCCGTGCCTCGCCCCCGGGCGGTCACCGGCCTACGGGCGGTACGCGCCCTTGAAGTAGCGCGTGTCCAGCTCGCCTGTGACACCCTGCAGGCCCAGCTTGACGTTGCCGATGGTGTTACGCAGCGCCGGCTGGGTCTTGACGTAGGGGAAGTAGAGCATCGGCAGGTTCTCGTAGACGACCTCCTGGAAGCGGGCCAGGATGGCCTTGCGCTTGTTCTGGTCCACCTCGGTCCCGCACTGCTCGAAGAGCCGGTCCACCTCGGCCTCCCACGCCGTGGCCGGCTGCTTCTGGTTGGGGTTCCACATGTGCAGGTCGCCCGAGCTCAGCCACAGGTTGCGGGCAGTGCAGGGTTCGATGCCGCCGGTGAAGCCGATGATGATGGCCTCCCAGTTGTAGGTCCCGGTCAGCTTGCTCACCAGGGACGGGAAGGCCTCCGTGGTGAAGGTGGCGCGGATGCCCAGCTTGACGAAGTCCTGCCGGACGATGTTGCCGATGGCCTCGCGGTCCTGGTTGCCGGCGTTGGTGACGATGGTGAACTCGACGACGTTGCCCTGCGCGTCGCGCAGCACCCCGTCGGGCCCCTTGCGGTAGCCGGCCTCGGCCAACAGCTGCTGGGCCCGGTTCAGGTCATAGGGATACGGGCGCAGGTTGCGGTTGTAGTAGAGCGTGTTACCCACGCTGACGTCGCTGGTGGGCGGTGTGGCCCGGCCGGCGTAGACCTGGTTGATGATCGTCTGCTGGTCGATGGCGTGGGCCAGGGCCCGGCGGAAGCGCACGTCGGAGAACCAGGCCACCTTCGTCTTGCTGATGGGGGCGTTGGGGTTCTGGTTCAAGACCAGGAACTCCCGGGTGAAGGTCTCCGGGCCGTCGTAGATGGTGAAGTTGTGCTGGCGCTCCAGCGCCTTCAGCTCGGCGAACTCCCGGGGCCGCGCGCCATACGCGTCGGTCTCCCGGGCCAGGAACTTCAGGCGGGCCGCCTCCGTGTTGGGCACGACCAGGATGACGTAGCGGGTCAGGTAGGGGAGGCGCTGCCCCTGCCGGTCCACCTTCCAGTAGCGGGTGTTCCGCAGCATGATCACCCGCTGGCCGGGGGTGTAGGACTGGAGGACGAAGGGCCCGCTCCCCACGATGTCCCGAGGGTTGGCGTTGATGCCCCAGGACTGGGTGAACTGCTGTCCGCCCGCGTTCAGCGCCGCCTCGAGCTTGTGCTTGGGCACGATGGGGAAGCCGATGAACCGCAGGAAGAGTCCCACCGGGGGCTGGTTGCGCGGGGTCATGAACTGGATGCGGCGGCGGTCCAGCACGCGCCAGCGGACGGGCTCCCCGCGGAAGGTCAGCAGGTTCCTGAAGCTGTTGTCCACGCCCGGGGTGAAGATCGCCTTGGCGCTGAACTCCACGTCCGCCGTGGTGAGCGGCTGACCGTCCGACCAGACGATCCCCTCCCGGAGGGTAAAGGTCCAGGTGCGCCCGTCCGGGCTGACGCTCCAGGACTCCGCCAGCGAGGGTTCGATCTCCCCGGTGAGGTAGTTCTGCTCGACGAGCCCATCCGCGAACGCCCCCGTGACCGCCCCTGAGGCGGTGTCCTGCACGACGATGGGGTTGAAGGTCCGGGGGTCGGAGATCTGGGAGATGATGTACGTCCCGCCGTACTTCCCGATCTCCGGCGCCCGCATGTTCACCCCGGGGTTCGGGATCCCGGGGAGGCTGAAGCGGGGCGCCGGGGCGGCTGCACTCAGCGCCGCGGTCGTCCCGGCCAGGACGAACGCCACGAGCAGAGCCAGTGCACTCCTCCGCATCCTCCTCCCTCCTACGACGGCCGGTGCCGTCCCGGTCTCTTGCCGAACCGTGGCGACCGGACGCGGGCCCGTCGACGGGCCCAGCCCGGCTCCCTGCGTGTACTCGAGATTATCGTCGTACATCCTAGAGCATTCGAGTATTCCTCGGGTCGGCCGGTGACCCCTTCTCCCAGCCTCAAGGGGTCTGGATCACCTCCAGGGGGGCATAGCCGGCGGCCAGGCGCTTGACCCCGGCGGCGAACTGGACGGTGATCACCGCCAGGACCCCCTCCCCCTCCACCTCCAGGACCCGGCCGTCCCCAAAGGTGGCGTGGCGCACCAGGGAGCCGGTCGGGGGCACGACCACGCGCCGGGCCTCCTCCGCCCAGGCCAGGGGCCCGGGCGGTTCCTCCTCACCGGCCGGGCGGGGGGTGGCGGCCGGGCGCAGCAGGGACTGGGGGACCTCGTCCAGGAAGCGGGAAGGGATGGCCGGCTGGGGGGTGCCGAAGAGGGTGCGCTGGCGGCTGTAGGTCAGGTAGAGACGCTCCCTGGCCCGGGTCATCCCCACGTAGCAGAGGCGCCGCTCCTCCTCCAGCCCGCCCTCCTCCTCCAGGCTGCGGGCGTGGGGGAAGATCCCCTCCTCCATCCCCACCAGGAAGACGATGGGGAACTCCAGCCCCTTGGCGCTGTGGAGGGTCATCAGCGTCACCCGATCGGCCTGCTCCTGCCAGGTGTCCACGTCGGTGATGAGCGCCAGGTGTTGGAGGAAGGCCTCGAGGGTCTCCTCTCCGGTGACCTGCTCGAACTCGCGCGCCACCGTGACCAGCTCGCGCAGGTTCTCCAGCCGGGAGTAGGCCTCGTCGGTCCCTTCCGCCTCGAGCATGGCCTGGTAGCCGGTCTCGACGATGGTCTGCTCGATCAGGTCGCTGACCCGGACGCGGCCGGCGCGGTCCCGGATGCGCTCCACGATCCCGAGGAACTCCCCCGCCGCCCGGACGACCGGCCGGGGCAGCTCGGCCAGGGCCTCGGGGGCGGCCATGGCCTCGAGCACCGTCATCCCGTGCGCCGCCGCGTAGGCCTCCAGGCGGGCCAGGGAGACCTCGCCGATGCCACGGCGGGGCGTGTTCACCACCCGCCGCAAGCTGCCCAGGTCCTGGGGGTTCAGGGCCAGCCGCAGGTAGGCCAGGAGGTCCTTGACCTCCTTGCGCTCGTAGAAGCGCACCCCGCCCACCACCTGGTAGGGGATGCCGGCGCGCAGGCACTGCTCCTCGAAGAGGCGGGACTGGGCGTTGGTGCGGTAGAGGACGACGACGTCGCGGTAGGGGCGGCCGGCCGCGGCCTCCCGGCGAATGACATCGACGACGAAGCGGGCCTCGTCGTGCCCGTCGTAGGCCTCGTACACCTGCACCGGCTCCCCCTCGGGGTTGGCCGTCCACAGGCGCTTCTCGTGGCGGTGGGGGTTGTGGCGGATGACCTCGGTGGCGGCCGCCAGGATCGTCTTCGTCGAGCGGTAGTTCTGCTCGAGCTTGACGATGGTGGCGTCCGGGTAGTCGCGCTCGAAGTCGAGGATGTTCCTGATGTCGGCCCCGCGCCACCGGTAGATCGACTGGTCGTCGTCCCCCACCACGCACAGGTTGCGGTGACGGGCGGCCAGCGCGCGGACGATCCGGTACTGCGCGCGGTTGGTGTCCTGGTACTCGTCCACCAGGATGTGCAGGAAGCGTTCCTGGTACTCGCGCAGGACCTCGGGCGCCTCCTCGAAGAGGCGCAGCGTCTCCAGCAGCAGGTCGTCGAAGTCGACGGCGCCCCGCTCCCGCAGGGCCGCCTGGTAGGCGGCGTAGACCTTGCCGGCGATCTCCTCGTAGAGGTTCTCCGCCCGGGCGGCGTACTCCGCCGGCCCCAGCATCTCGTCCTTGGCCTTGCCGATCATGCCCAGCAGAAGCGCCGGCGGGAAGCGCCGTTCGTCCAGCCCCAGCGCGCCCAGCACCTCGCGGACCAGCGTTCGCTGGTCGTCCGCGTCGTAGACGACGAAGTGGCGGGGCAGCCCCACCCGCTCGCCGTGGCGCCGCAGCAGGCGGCTGCAGAGGTGGTGGAAGGTGCCGATCCAGATGGCCCGTCCGACGGCACTGCCCACCAGGCGGTCCACCCGCTCGCGCATCTCGTTGGCCGCCTTGTTGGTGAAGGTCACGGCCAGGATGCGACCGGGCCGCACCTCGCGGACCCGGATCAGGTGGGCGATACGGTAGGCCAGGACCCGGGTCTTCCCCGAGCCGGCACCGGCCAGGATGAGCAGCGGGCCTCCCGGGTGCTCGACCGCCTGGCGCTGGGGCGGGTTGAGGCCGGCCAGCAGACCGTCGCCGCGTGTCATCCAACGCTCACCGGCCACATCGGCGCGAGCACGACGCGGCTACGGGCGGCGCCGTGGTGCGCTCGAGGCGGAGATCAGGTCTGGACGAGGGGGACGCCATACGCCTCGAAATGGCGGTCAGCCGTCAGGATCGTCAGCCCTTCCAGCGGCGCTGGCGCGATCAGGAGCCGGTCGAATGGATCACTGGGCGCGGGGGCAGGCCCGCCACGTGAAGGCTGTGGCGACTTCCTGGGGCAGAGGCTCATCGAACGTTTCTTCGATCGCCACCAGGCCCGCATCGAGGCCCAACCGCCGCATCCCTGCCGATTCGGCCGTCACCGGCACCAGGCGGGCGACGGGAATCCCTCGGGTGATGACGACCGCCCCACCCCGGACCACCCGTCGGATGAGCCGGGAAAGGTGCGTCTTGGCCTCGTGGATCGTCACGGGAGCCACTCCACAGGAGAGTAGATTGGACCCAATGACTCAGTCAACGTCCTACTCCCACTCGATCGTGGCCGGGGGCTTGCTGGTGACGTCGTAGAGGACCCGGGTAATCCCGCGCACCTCCCGGGTGATGCGGCTGGCCAGGATCTCCAGCAGGTCGTCGGGCAGGCGAGCCCAGTCCGCCGTCATCCCGTCCTCGCTGGTCACCGCCCGCACCACCACCACCTCGCCGTAGGCGCGCGCGTCCCCCTGCACCCCGACGCTGGCCACGGGGAGGAGGATGGCGAAGGCCTGCCAGAGGTCGCGGTGGAGCCCGGCGCGCCGCACCTCCTCCCGGACGATGGCGTCGGCGGCGCGCAGCCGGTCCAGCCGCGCCTCCGTCACCTCGCCGACGACCCGGATGGCCAGCCCCGGGCCGGGGAAGGGGTGGCGCTCCACGATGGCGTCGGGCAGCCCAAGCTCGCGGGCCACCTCGCGCACCTCGTCCTTGAAGAGCTCGCGCAGCGGTTCGACCAGGCGCAACCGCATGCGCTCGGGGAGCCCGCCCACGTTGTGGTGGGTCTTGATGCGCGCGGCGGTGCGGGTCCCGCTCTCGATGACGTCCGGGTAGAGGGTCCCCTGGACCAGCACGTCCACGTCCCCCACCCGCGCCGCCTCCTCCTCGAAGACGCGCACGAACTCCTCGCCGATGCGCCGCCGCTTGGCCTCGGGGTCGGTGACGCCGCGCAGGCGCGCGAGGAATCGCGCCCGGCCGTCCACGTGGACGAGCCGCACCCCGTAGAGGTCGCGGAAGGTGCGCACCACCTGCTCGGGCTCGCCGGCCCGCAGGAAGCCGTGGTCGACGAAGATGCAGGTCAGCCGGTCGCCGATGGCCCGGTGGACCAGCGCCGCCGCCGTGGCCGAGTCCACCCCGCCGGAGAGGGCGCAGAGGGCCCGCCCCTCCCCCACGGCCCGCCGGACGGCGTCGACGGCGCGGTCGACGAAGGAGGCCATCGTCCAGGTGGGGCGGCACCCACACACCTCGAAGAGGAAGGCGCGCAGGACCTGCACTCCCCAGGGCGTGTGGGAAACCTCGGGGTGGAACTGCACGCCGTAGAGTCGGCGGGCGTGGTCGCCCATGGCGGCGATGGTCCCGCCGTCGGTGTGCGCCAGCCGCTCGAACCCCGGCGGGAGGCGCCGGACGGCGTCGCCGTGGCTCATCCAGCAGATCAGGCGGTCTTCCAGGCGCCCGAAGAGCGGCTCGCGCCGGTCCAGGTAGAGGCGGGTGCGGCCGTACTCGCGGTGGTCTCCGGGTCCGGTCTCCCCGCCCAGCGCGTGGGCCATCAGCTGCATCCCGTAGCAGATGCCCAGCAGGGGCACGCCCATGGTGAAGAGCGCGGGGTCGGGGCGGGGGGCCTGCGGCTCGTAGACGCTGGCGGGGCCGCCCGAGAGGACGATGCCGGCGGGGCGCAGGCGGCGCAGCGCCTCCACCGGCGTGTCGAAGGGCAGGATCAGGCTGTGGACCCGGCTCTCCCGGATCCGGCGGGCGATGAGCTGGGCGTACTGGGCGCCGAAGTCCAGGACGATGACCGTGTCGTGCCCCGTGTCGGTAGCGGAAGGCGCTTCGGGGAGGGGCACGGGCTGCCCGGCCGGGGCGGCCTCCGGGGCGGTCACGCCCGGGCCCGGTTCGACCGCGCGGCCGCGCGTCACCGCCCCTGCCCCACCCGCTGGGCGAACTGCAGCCCCTTCCCTTCCGTGGCCAGCGCCGGTGCCAGCACGATCTCCACCTCGTGCATCTCGGCGAGCGTCGTCGCCCCGCACATGCCCAACGCCGTGCGCAGCGCCCCGGCCAGGTTCTGCGACCCGTCGTCCACCACGGCGGGGCCCAGCAGGATCTGGCGCAGCGTCCCCGAGGTCCCCACGCGGATGCGCGTACCGCGCGGCAGGGCGGCGTGCGGCGTGGCCATCCCCCAGTGGAAGCCGCGGCCCGGCGCCTCCTCGGCCCTGGCCAGGGCCGAGCCCAGCATGACGGCGTCGGCACCGCAGGCGATGGCTTTGGCCACCTCCCCGCCCACCCCGATGCCCCCGTCGGCCACCACCGGTACGTAGACGCCGGTGCGGCGGCGGTACTCGTCGCGGGCGGCGGCCACGTCGGCAATGGCGGTGGCCTGGGGCACGCCCACCCCCAGCACGCGCCGGCTGGTGCAGGCCGCGCCGGGCCCCACCCCCACGAAGACCCCGGCGGCCCCCGCGTCCAGGAGCTGGAGGGCGGCGTCGTAGGTCACGCAGTTGCCCACCATCACCGGGACGTCCAGCCGGCGGGTCAGGTCGCGCAGCGAGAGGCTGGCCCCGCGGCGGCTGCGGTGGCGCTCGGTCACCACGGTCGACTGCACCAGCACGGCGTCGGCGCCCGCCTCCACCGCCGGACGGACCAGGCGCTCGGCCTGGGCCGGCGTCACCGAGACCAGGCAGGGCACACCGGCCGCCTTGATAGCCGCCACGCGCTCGGCCACCAGCTCCTCCCGCACCGGCGGGCGGTAGACCTCCTGGAGCCGCGCCACCGCCTCCTCCGGCGAAGCGCTGGCGATGGCCTCCAGGGCCACCTCCGGGTCGGGGTAGCGCGTCTGCAGTCCTTCCAGGTTGAGCACACCCGCCGCCCCCAGCGCGCCGAGCAGCGCGGCCGTGCGCACGTCCACCACGCTGTCCATGGCCGCCCCGAGGAAGGGCAGGGGGAAGGTCAGGTCACCGACGCGCCAGGAGAGGTCGACGTCCTCGGGGTCGACCGTCGAGGTCCCGGGGGCGAGCGCGATGTCGTCGAAACCGTAGGCGGTGCGGGCGGTGCGGTGGCGGCCGACGAAGGGCATCAGCGGTAGATCTCCGGTTTGAGCACGCAGATGAAGGGGACGTTGCGGTAGCGGCCGGCGTAGTCGAGCCCGTAGCCGACCACGAAGCGGTCGGGGATCTCGAAGCCCCGGTAGTCGATGCGCACCTCCCGGCGCCGCCGCGGCACCTTGTCGAGGAGGGCGCAGACCGCCAGCGAGGCCGGGTAGCGGGCGCGCAGGAGCTCCAGCAGGTAGTCCATGGTGTAGCCGGTGTCGATGATGTCGTCCACGACCACCACGTGGCGCCCCTCGATCGACTGGTCCAGGTCCTTGAGGATGCGCACGATCCCGGAGCTCTCCGTCCCCTGCCCGTAGGAGGCGGTGGCCATGAAGTCCACGGCGCAGGGGATGGTGATGGCCCGCAGCAGGTCGGCGAGAAAGACGAACGATCCAGTCAGAATGCCCACCAGCAGGGGCTCGCGCCCGTCGTAGTCGTGAGAGATGGCCCGACCGAGCTCCTGGATCCGCTGCTGGAGAGCCTCAGTGGGAATCAGGATCTCATCGACGTCGTCGAGCAGGGACACGGCCCCTCCAGGAAGGAAGGCAGCCTGTGCGCGGCCGGTGCAGAAGACGTAAAATTTATTATAGGAACGGTGCACCTGACCTGTCAAATGCCACCTAGATATTGGAAACATTTACCGGGGGAGCGTCCAGGTCGTTCGGTTCTGCGCTCCGCCCAACCTGCAGCAGCGGCGCGGTCAAGGTGCCGGGGTGGCGTGCGTGCGGCTCCCGGGTTTCGTGAACGGGAGTCCTGCGCGGCAGAGGGGACAGAGGGCCGGCAGGTAGGCCTCCGCCTCCACGGTGACCAGCGCCTCAAAGGGGACCCCCAGGGTGAGCGCCGTGCCGCTGCGGTCGACCAGGGCCCCGATCCCCACCACCTGGGCGCCGTGGGCCTCGAGCAGCCGCTTCACCTCGCCCACCGCCGCTCCGGTGGTCACGACGTCCTCGACGACGAGCGCGCGCTCCCCCGGGCGCACCGTGAAGGAGCGGCGCAGGGCCATCCGGCCTTCCTCCCGCTCCGTCCACAGCGCCCGCGCCCCCAGCTGGCGGGCCACCTCGTAGGCCAGGACGATCGCCCCGATGGCCGGCCCGACCACGACCTCGACGCCCCGGTCGCGGAACCGGTCGGCGAGCTCGCGGCAGGCCTCGGCGGTCTCGGTGGGGTGCTGGAGGAGGAGGGCGATCTGGATGTAGGTGGGACTGTGCATCCCCGAGCTGAGGAGGAAGTGCCCCTCCTGGTAGAGGGGGTGGCGCCGGAAGATCTCCGCGAAGGACGCCATGGCTAGGTGGGAGCGGCGCTCCCCAGCCGCAGCTCCTCGAGGATCGCACGCGCCGCGACCGCAGGATCCCCGGCCTCGACGATGGGCCGGCCCACCACGACCAGGTCGGCCCCCGCCTGCGCCGCCTCGGTTGGGGTGGCGACGCGCTGCTGGTCCTCGGCCGGCCAGCCGCGCGGCCGCACCCCGGGGGTGAGCGTGAGGAAGCCGCGGGGACAGGCGGCGCGCACGAGCCCCACCTCGCGGACGGCCACGACCGTCCCGTCCATGCCCAGCGAAGCCGCCCACCGCGCCTGCTCCTGCACGCGGCGGTCGTGGTCGCCCTCCTGACCGATCGGGAGCGGCTCGCTGGTCAGATGTGTGACGCCGAGCAACCGCGGCCCGCCGGCCTCCCGGGCCGCGGCAGCGCCCGCCCGCACCATCGCCTCCCCGCCGGCCAGGTGCACGGTCAGGTACGATGCGCCCAGGCGCGCAGCGGCGCGGACGGCGCCGGCGACGGTGTGGGGGATGTCGTGCAGCTTGAGGTCCAGGACGACTACCCCGCCCCGCTCCCGTACCAGCGCCACGGCCTGGGGCCCTGTCGCGGTGAAGAGTTCCAGCCCCACCTTGAAGTGCGTGACGATCCCCTCGAGCCTGTCCAGCAGGGCGCGGGCCCGGGACAGGTCGGGGACGTCCAGGGCGACGACCAGCTCAGCCACTCCAGCCCTCCGCGGCGAGCGCCAGGCCCGGGGCCTCATCCGGCAGGCCCTCGACCGCACCGACCACCTGGCGGATGTCGCTGAACCCGTGCTGCTGCAGGTAGGTGGCGAGGCCCGCGGTGATCCGGCGCGGTGCCTCCGCATCCACCAGCACGGCAGACGCCACGCCCACGGCGTGGGCCCCCACCAGCAGGAACTCCAGCGCGTGCTCGGCCGTGAGGACCCCGCCCATGCCGATGACCGGGAGACCGGTGGCGCGCGCCACCTCCCAGGTGAGGCGCACCGCAACCGGCCGGATCGCCGGCCCCGACAGGCCGCCAAGCCCGGCGCCCAGCCGAGGGCGGCGGGTGCCCGGGTCGATGGCCAGCCCGGCCAGCGTGTTCACGCACCCGAAGGCGTCCGCGCCCGCCCCGGCCGCGGCACGCGCCACCGCCGTCACGTCGGTGGCGTTGGGGGTGAGCTTGACGATGAGCGGCCGCCGGGTGGCCCGCCGCACGCCCGCCACCAGCTCCTCCGTCAGGCGGGGCTCACTGCCGAAGCGCTGGCCGGCGTGCACGTTGGGGCAGGAGACGTTCAGCTCGATGGCGGCCACCCCGTCCTCGGCGTCCAGCCACTCGGCCAGACGGACGAACTCCTCGACCGTCGTGCCGGCCACGCTGACCACGATGGGGATGCCCAGCGTGCGCAGGAAAGGGAGGTCTTTCACCAGGAAAGCAGCCAGGCCTGGGTTGCGCAGCCCGACGGCGTTCAGCCAGCCGCCGTCCACCTCGACCACGTGCGGCCGCGCGTGCCCCTCGCGGGGCTCCAGGGTCACCGACTTGGTGATGAACCCCCCGAAGGCGCGCAGGTCCACCGCCCCCTGGACCTCCCGCCCGAAGCCCAGCGGCCCGGGGGCGGCCAGCACCGGCGTGGGGAAGGTGATGCCGGCGAGGGTGATGGCCAGACGTGGGCCCCCGGCGGGGTGGACCTCGGCAGCTTGGGACGACGTGGGCACGCGGGCAACCCCTCCCTCTTCTGATTCCACCCGATCCGCCCGGATCCTCGCACCGGACGAGCACCAAGGCGGACCGGGCGCTGTGTCGTGGGTAACAGTCGGAGGAGGCGGGAGGGGCTATGCTCCCCTGGCACGACACTCCAGCTCGGAGGGAGGACGACACGATGAAGCGTGCACTGGCACGGTGGTTCCTGCCTGTTGCCCTCGCGCTCACCAGCGCGCAGGGGGCCGCGGTTCCCCTGGTGGCTCAGGTCTACTACCTGGACCAGGACGGACCGGGCCGCGACCGCACCGACCTCAGCGCCCAGACCATCTGGCTCGACCAGGACGCTCCTGGCCGTGACCGCGTGGACGTGGGCTAGATCGAGCATCCGAGGGTGAGGGATCCCATCCCCTCACCCTCGCCCCTCACCCTCGCCCCTCACCCTCGCCCCTCACCCTCGCCCCTCCCCTCGCCATCCCCTCCGTCGCGCCATTTCCCCAGCCGCTCGTCCTCCTCCTGGATGCCGCAGAGTGTCGGAGCGGTTCAGGGGAGCGGAGAGGTCAGGAAGTGGGAATCCGCCGCAGCAGGTCCGGGAAGCGCCGCACGAAGTCCGCAATGGCCAGCTCGGCGGCCCTGAGGAGCGGCAGACCCCCCTGATCGTATCCATGGACCTCCGTGCGCATCGGGAGGCCCGGAACCACCGCAGACCCGAGGTGAATCGCCAGCACCACAGTCGCCGCCGGAGGACCTTCCGGGATCTCGTCGGGCGTCAGCGGGGGACGCGCTGGATCGACGTCCGCGCGGATGAGGCTCCCGGTGATGAAGAGGCGGGCACCGGCTCGTCGAGCCACTTCGCTGGCACCCGCGATCGTGCGGAGGTCGGCAGCCCGCCCCCCTGTCTCCCGGATGGCCCGTTCCACGTCGGCAGCAGGCACGATCGGGTACCCACGCTGGGCGAGGCTCTGGGCCAGGCGGAGGGTAGCGAAGCGAGCCAACGCGCCACGCATCCCAACTTCGTCCGCGAAGGGCAGGATGGCGATGGGACCCACCTGTTGGGCCGTGACCCTGGCTCCCGAGGGCGGGGCCAGGGCGACACCGGCGAAGACTGCCAGGAGGAGAGATCCCACCCGGCGGGCAGGCACCCTTCGCATCATGGCCCTGGTGACTCTCACCTGCTTCACCTCCCTCAGGCATGGAGGCCCCGGCGGGCACTACCCCAGAGGGGAGCGGTCAGGTCCCCCGGCGGCGGACGATCGACCACACGCCCCCCTGCTGCTTGACCAGGTCGCCCACTTGCACCTGCTGCCAGAAGGGGAAGGGGGCGGCGTAATCGTGCCCGTTGATGACGAGGATGAACTCCCCCCCGGAGGGGTCGTAGCGTTTGGCCTCCACCCAGCCGATGACCTCGGGCTGCCCGGGTTCCCGGTCGCAGCCAGGGACGAGCTGGGCCAGCGGTAGGAGGAGGACCAGCACGAAGGCGATCTTCACACCATCCCCCCTTGGGTCGCGGACGACGTGTGCGTATGAGGAAACGAAAACGCCCCCGGGGAGAGTTTCCCCGGGGGCGCCCCGTTCCCTGCTCTACCAGGAGTAGGTGAGCTGCACCCGGTAGAAGTTCGTCGTGTCAGCTCCGGCGACGGTCTGCCGGAACCACATCGGGCTGAGCGTGGTGCGCGGCGCGATGGTCCAGTTCAGCCGCGCCCAGAAGGTGCTGACGCTGGCCCCGGAGGCCACACCCGAGCCGGGTGCGGTGTTGATCCGGGTGTAGGACTCGTAGGTGAGCGCCGCGTTCACCGTGGGCGAGAAGGTCAGGCTGAGGTTCGTGCCCCACCCGCGCATGTTCCAGCAGTCGGTCGCGCTGAAGAGGATCTCGTCACACGCGTAGGTGTAGACGGGCACGTCCCCGCCCGCCGGCAGCGGACCGTAGTTCTTGTACCAGATGTCGAGCACCGGCGAGAAGGTGGTCAACCCGGCCAGGGTGGCCAGGTTGAGCGAGACCCCCGCCCGCCAGGCGCTGGCGGCCGACAGCCCCGTGAACGTCCACGAGGCGTACTCCCCGTAGAAGTTCAGGCCGGAGATGAGCGTGCCGCCGAGGTCGACGCTGAAGCCGTTGCCGCGCGTGGAGGCCGCCGGGACACCGGCCGCCGCACCCAACGGGCCGCCCGCCACGGAGAGCGGGTTGCGCTCCGTGTAGTAGGAGGCCCCGAGCGTCCAGCCCGGCATGATGTCAAAGGTGCCGCGCACGCCCCAGTAGTTCAGCAGGGGCGCGCTGCCCAGGCCGCTGCCCGTCGAGGTCTGGTTGTCCTGGGCGACGAAGGCGAAGAGCTTGAGCGGGCCGACGTTGAAGTTGGCGGTGACGCCGTCGTTCACGCCGGTGGTCCACCCGGCATTGGCATGGTCGAAGAGCAGGCCGACGCCGAAGCCCCAGTTGGGCGTGCCGCCCAGCGTGATGGGCTGCCGGCCGACCCGCCATGCGATGGGAATCCCCCACGCCGTGTTGATGTCCAGATAGGCCAAGTCGAAGGCGACGCTGTTGAACACCGCAGTGTTACCGAATCGGACGTCGAAGTTCCCCGCACCGGCGTTATTGGCGGCCCACAGCCGGACCGTGGCCTTCACGGCCGGGGTCACCTGGCCGGTGAAGGTGAGACGGGCCCGGAGGCGGGCGTCGGGAGCCCGGCCGGTGCCCGACCCGCTGGGCGAGCCCTGCGGGAAGATGTTGTAGCGGAACCGGAAGTCCCCGGTCACCTTGGTGTTGTCGAGGCGGGCCCGGAGGGCCTGCAGCTCCTCCTCCACCGCAGTCACGCGCACGCCCAGCGCGGCCAGCTCGGCGCGGAACTCGTTCACGAGCCGCTGGACGGTGGCGAGCTTCGTGCGCACGGCGTCGAGGTCCGCACGCCGCACTTCCGGCGGTGGGATCTTGGGAGGCTCGGGGATCTTGATGGCCTCGATGCGGGCCAGCAGCCTGGCCACGACCATGGCCATCTCGTACCGGGTCATGGCCCGGTCGCCCTTGAACGTCCCATCGGGGTAGCCCTCGATGAGACCTTTCGCCGCCAGCTCGGCGATCGCGTCGAAGGCCCAGTGGTCGGTGGGCACATCGGCGAACGGCTGAGCGAAGGCGGGAGCAACGAGTGCCAGTGAGAGCACCGTTGCGATGGCAAACGCGAGGTACCTCATCTGCTCCCAACCCCCTTCAGGGTCTGAGGTCGAGCCGGCTGATCCAGGGGCTGGTGCAGAGTGGTCGTGTTTCCTCCGTCCTCACCCCGGGAGTCCGGCTCGCGGCTCTCCCCCATCCCGTCTCCCCGCAATGCACTTCCTCCATCACCTCCTCCTGGCGGTGGAGCCGCCCTGGGCCCGGACGGGCCGGATGGCGGAGACGGCTCACAATGACAGCAGCGCGGCAAACGCCGTCTGAACCAGTTCTGAGTCTGTCGTCAGGTGCGCGGCGGAACCGACCGCCGCGATACATCAGGACACGCGATGAAACACTGAGGCCGCGCCCCGCTGGACCACGGGCGCGTCTCCAGTGTACGGGCCGGGCTGATGAGCCTGTCAAGTCGCAACCTTACTCTCATGCCCCACTACGGCCCTGAATAGACGTTCGACGGGACCCCATGATATCCTTCCTCGCCGTCCATGACTACGCGACACCGTCTGATCGGGGTCATCTTCCTCATGGCCGGGAGTGCGGCCGGACTCATGGCCGGGACTGCCGCCGGAACCGCCCAGACCCAGGCGGGTTCCGCCATCTACCTGAACGACGCCGGGAACGGCCGGGTGGTCCGGATGGCGGACATGCGGGGCACGGGCTGGGCTGTGTTGCCCGGACAGGCTGGCGAACGCACGTTCGCGTTCCAATCGGGCGTCGCCGTCGACGGGGCGGGCAGGATCTACTTCACCGACGCCACCGCCGCCCGCCTGGTCCGGGTGGACGACATCACCGGGCGGAACTTGGTAGCCTACGGCCGTCGCGGGTCGGGACCTCACGAGTTCGACCTGCCGGCGGGCATCGCCCTGGACGGCCAGGGGCGCATCTACATCGCCGACGCCAGCAACGCCAGGATCGTGCGGGTGAACGACCTGACGGGCAGCGGGTGGACGGCGTACGGGAGGCGTGGCAGGGGGACGCACGAGTTCGGGTTTCCGCAGGATGTGGCCGTCGACCGCGCCGGCCGCATCTATGTGACCGACGCCCTCAACGACCGCATCATCCGCATCGACGACCTGACCGGGGCGGGGTGGACGGCGCTCGGCCGGCGGGGCTCGGGTCCCGGCACCTTCGACCATCCCACGGGGATCGCCGTGGACGACCGCGGGCGCCTCTACGTCACCGACTCGGCCAACGACCGCGTCGTGCGCGTCGACGACATGACCGGCGCCGGCTGGACGGCGCTGGGCCGGACCGGTGCCGGGCGCCACGAGTTCGTCTTCCCCACGGGGATCGCCCTTGACGCCGCGGGACGGGTCTACGTGACGGACGAGAACCACCGGGTGGTGCGCATGGCGGACCTGACCGGGGCCGGGTGGAGCAGTTACGGGACGATGGGTGCCGCACGCGGCAACTTCTTCTTCCCGTCGGCGGTCGTGGTCGTGGGGACGCCGCCCTGACGCGTGCCCCCGGTGCGCGCCCTCACCCGCCTGCGGTGACGCGCTCGATGAGCACCACAGCGGCGTAGTCGTCGTACTCCTCCGGCGGCACCTGCAGCGAGCGCGGGATCAGGCGGCGCCACCCGCGCGGCGGGTGCTCGGCGAAGTAGCGCCGGCGCGCCTCCAGGGTGGAGCCGCGCTCCGCGACGATCCGCACCGGAGGCAGACCGGGAACGGCGGCCAGGAGGGCGCGCACCCGGTCGTGGCCGGTCCCCGCACCCAGGAGCACCTCGCCCACCCCAAACGCCTCGACCCAGGCCTGCACCGTGTGGGCCAGGGCGTCCAGCGGCACCACCGCCCGGGCCAGGATCGCTCCCCGGCGGCCGACAGCCACGCCGCACTTGGCCCGCCCCGGATCGATGGCGAGCATCGGGGGCGCGCCCTCGCCGACGGCCCCTCCGTGGCGCACCTCGCTCACGTCGCCCACCGCCCGCTCAGTCGTGGAAGGTCACCCAGAGCAAGAGGTAGGCCTCGATGGGGACCCCGTCGCGGCGCGCCGGGGCGAACCGCCAGCGACGCAGCCCCTCCACGGCGACCCGGTCGAGGGCAGGGTCACCGCTTGGCACCACGACCACGGCCTGGCCTACGGAGCCGTCGGTCCGCACGAGCAGCCGGACACGCAGCCGGCCGCGCACCGGCACCTGCTCCAGCGCGCTGACCTCCCCGGGACCCGCCGTTACCCGGCCGCGCAGCAGCGGGTGGAGCGGGGGAGCCTCCAGGACGGTGGGAGGCGTGAGCACGGAGAGAGGCGCCGGCGAGGGAACCGGTGCAGGGACGAGAGGCGGGGCTGCGGCCGGCGCTGAAGGAATGGCCTGCCCCGACTCGGCGCCCGGCGCCGGGGAGGCCGACGGCACGGGGTCGGCCGGCGAAGGCGATCCTGCGACAGAACCCGGCGCTTCGGTGCTCTGCGGCTCCTGCGCGCTGGCGGGCGCGCTCCCCTGTCGTACGCTCCTCCCTGCGACACTCCCCGCGGCCGCACCCGGTCGGGCCCTGCGGGCCGCATGGGGCGCTGCGGAGCCCGCTGTGGCCCGAGGCTCCGGCCGTTGCGGCTGCGCCTGAGCCGGTGGCGCGACGTGCGGGCTGGCGCGCACGGAGACGCCGGGGACCGGTGCGGCCGGCGAGGACCGGCGATGCCGCTCCCGGGCCTGCACGTGCCGGGGGCGCTCCGGCACCGGCCCGGGTGCCACCCTGGACTGAGGTGTGGTCGCGCCGCCCGAGGGGAGTGCGGCCGACCGCCCTCCGGACGACGTCCCGGCGTCTGCTGTCCGGAGCGGCTGAGGGTGGCCTTCCTCTTCTGCCGTGGGCGGACGCAGGGCGGACGTCGGCCTATGGACGCGGGCTGACGGCGCCGCGGGCCGCACCGACGGCCCTGAAGGTGACCCGGGGAGATCACCGCCACTGCGCAGGGCCAGCGCCAGCACGCCCACGGCCAGGGCTGCACCGGCCAGCCACGCCCGCGACCGGGACCGCACCGCCGGCCCCACTGCCGTGCGCGTCACCCTGCTGTGGGCATGGCCCGCCTCACGCCGTCCCGGGGGACCGGGCCGACGCCCGCAGGGCTGGCACCGTGCGCTCCAGGAGGGCGAAGCCGCCGAAGAGCAGGACGGTGAAGGCCAGGTCGCCCAACAGCGTGTTGCGGAAGAAGGGGAGCCCGGCCACGTACGCGGCGACGAGACCGGCCGCCGTCTTCGGGTAGAGCCCTCCGACGAGCCAGACCCCGAAGTTGGTCACCAGGAAGAAGAGCGTGGATGCCGCCAGCGAGGCCGCCACGAGCGGGGCAGGCCGGCGGCGGCCGCGCAACAGCCGTCCGATGAGGGCTGTGGCGGCCAGGGCGGCGTAGACGAAGGGGATCGTGGCGTGCAGGCCCAGGACCAGGTCGCTCAGCACCATGGCGCCCAGCGGGACCAGGACGGCCAGGCGCAGGTCGACGAACGCGGCCCCCCCGAAGAGGGCCATGGCCGCTACCGGGGTGACGTTCGGCGGGTGCGGGAGGAGGCGGGAGGCGGCCGCCGCCACGATCAGGAGGGCCACAGCCAGGTGGCGGGGAGCGAGGGCGGGCCTCCCCTGGCCCACGGGGCCCGGGACCTCTTCGGACCGTCGTCCGAGCCATCCACGCATCACGTCCTCACCTCCACCCGAACTGCCGTCTCCGGGAGCTCGCCCGACTCGACCGGCGCGGCCGACGCCGGCGGCTCCGAGACCGCGGCTCCGCCTGCCGGGAGCAGGTCGGCGAAGTGCCAGCGCCCCCGGGTGACCACCGCGCCCCGCTCCACGCGCACGCCAGGGCCGAGCCGCGGCCCGGCGGTGACGAAGGTGTGGAACTCCCCGCGCTCGCCGCAGGGGTCCACCCCCGGAGGCAGCGCGGCCAGCAAGGCCGCGTCGAAGGCGCGTCCGGCCCAGCTCCGGTCCAGGACCTCACCGTCGACGCACGTGACCACGGCGCGGCAGCCGTCGCGCACGAAGGTGCGGGCAGCCTCCGCCGTGTCGCGGCCCCAGATGGGGAAGACGGGCTCCAGGCCGAGCCGCGCCATCAGGGTCTCGCGGTAGGCGCGCACGTCCGCCAGGAAGAGGTCCCCGAAGGCCACGCGGTGCAGGCCGCGGTCGCGCCATGGCGTCAAGGCCTCGGCCAACCGCGCCTCGTAGACCGCGTTGGTCGTCTCGGCGGGCAACACCACGGTCACCAGCGGGAGCTGCAGCGCCTGCGCCTGCTGCTCCACCAGGACGCGGCGCACGCCGTGCATGCTCACCCTATCGTACACCGCGGTGACGGTGGTGATGAGCGCCTGGACCCGTTCCCCCGCCGCCTCCAGGGCGAGCAGGGCCAGCAGGCTGTCCTTGCCGCCGCTCCAGGAGAGGAGGACCGCCGACGTCATCACCCGCCTCAGCTCAGAACCGCCCGCCCACCTGCAGGTAGACGGTGCGCCCGGGCGCGGGGAACCCGGCGAGCGGCTCGTAGCGCGCGTCGAAGAGGTTGTCCACCCCCGCCCGCCAGACCACGTCGCCGGCCACGTGCTCGGCGCGCAGGCCCACGGTCAGGTACGGCGGCAGCGTCACCCGTGTCGCCGGGAAGGTGGAGAAGTCCAGGTCGGGCCGGGCCCCCACGTAGGCGGCCACGAGCCCCAGCGTGGTGGCGGGCGCGACCGCAAATCGCAGCGCGAGGGCCGCCTGCCAGGCCGGCTGTCGGAGCAGGGCCTGCCCGGTCGTGCGGTCCACGGCATCGGTCCAGGTGAGGGTGAGGGTGCCGCTCCACGGGCCCGCCGCTCGCAGGACCAGGTCCGCGGAGGCGCCGGCGATGCGCGCCGACCCCACGTTCTGGGGCGGGCATCCCCCGAGGATCAGGTCCTGCGCGTCGGTGTAGAAGGTGTTGAGGCGCAGGAGCGTCCCCGGCCGCAGGACCACCTCCACGCCCAGGTCGGCGGCCCAGGCCTGCTCCGGGCGCAGGTTGGGGTTGCTGCAGCCGGGGAAGAAGAGCTCCCCCATCGTTGGAGCCCGGGAGGTCCGTCCCACCCCGCCGCGCAGCCGCACCACCGGCGAGAGGAAGTGCACGAAGCCCAGGCGCGGGTTCACCTGGAGGCCGTAGGCGGAGTGGTGCTCCAGCCGCAGACCCAGGCCGGCGAGGGTGCGGTCGCCCAGCATCCCGTCGAGCTGGCCGTAGGCGGCGGCGGTGGTCGTGCGGGCGTCGAAGGCCGAGAAGGTGTCGCGGTAGGCGAAGGTGGCCTGTTGCCACTCCACGCCCCACCCGAGCACACCCGTCCCGTGCGCGTGCGAGGCCTGCCAGGTGCCTCCCCAGGCCTGGCCCCGGCTCGTGCTGGCGAATCCCGGCGAGGTGAAGTCGAGGCTGTCGCCCAGCCACCAGACCCGCCCCAGGCGGAGGCCGTCTGCGCCTTCCCGTGTCCAGGCGAGCGCCGCTGCCGTGCGGGCGTCGCGCAGGCGGTCTGCAGGCGTCGGGAACGCCGTGGTCCCCGGCAGGCCCGCCTCCCCGGCGCTGTGGTGCAGGGTGAGGGCCAGGCGACCCGCACCGGCGTCCCGCTCCCACCGCGCCACGCCGGTCCAGCGCGTGCCGTCGCCGTTGGGCCGGTAGCCGGCGGTGGCCAGGCGTTCCACCCCCAGCCGCACCATGCCCGCATCGGTGTCGGCGCCGAGGCGCAGCACGCCCTGCGTCGTCCCGTGGCTGGCCGCCATGCCCTGCGCCGATGGACGGGCGTCCCGGCGTGTCGTCACGCTGATGACGGCGAAGCCGCTGTGGAGCGCCGCGTAGGGGCCGCGCACGACCTCGATCCGGTCCACCTCCGCCAGCGTGATGGTGCCCAGGGAGACGCCGAACTGGGCCGTGGCGCCCAGCGGCACACCGTTCAGCAGGACGTGAACCTGCTGGGGGGTGCTGCCGCGGACCGAGGGCTGGTGCAGGCTCATCGTGCCGCCGCCCGCGGAGCGCACGGTGACCTCGGCCAGCAGCGTGAGCGCCTCAGCGAGGGTCAGGAAGCCCATGCGCCGCAGCTCCTCCCCGGAGAGGACGGTCACGTAGGCTGGCGTGGTGGCGCTGTGCTGGGGGCGGAGGCCGGGGACGACCACCTCCTCCCCTTCGAACGTGGGGATCTGCCCACGGGCGGGCGCCGTGCCTGACGCGAGCACGAGGAGCAAGAGCAGCGCGCCCGCAGTGGGTCTGCGGGCGCGCGGGGCCAGACGTCCCATCGAGCCCACCTCCCTTTCCGCGAAGGTCGAGGGCGCCGCTCCGCGGGTCCCGTGGACCACGGCGGGCGGTGGGCACAGGCAGGTCTTCTGGCTCCGGATCCTCGCACGCTCCCGGCCTTCCCAGGCGCAGGGCCCAGTGGCGCCGACCGCCCCCCGCGAGGGCGACCGGCATGGGAGCGCACTCTCCGTTACAGCGGCGGGACCGCGCCGGACTTCCCGGATCTTCCGGGGCACCGGCTTCCCTATTCTGACGGAGGCGGACCTCCGTCCACCTGTGCCGCGTGCGGTTCATTTCACCGTCGTCCCCGGTGGGTCCTGCCGCGCGGGGCCTGGCAGGGGCTGCCGCGCGGGGCGGGGCCAACCGCATGGGGCCCGGGGAGTGCTGCCGCGCCGTGCGCGGTGATCCGGCCGCAGCCCCGCGCTCAGCCGCGCCGGCGGACCGTCACGAGCACGGGACCGACGGTGAAGGTGTCGCGGCTGACGACCACCTCGACCCCGACCGGACGGTCGAGGCGGTCGAGCTCGGCCACCAGGCGGCGGACGTCGTCGATGGCGGCCTGCACCACCGGCGGGTCGGTGATGCGCGCGAACGGCGGCGAGAGCACGCGGCGGCGGGCCGGCTCCGCCGAGCGCTCCACCAGCTCGAGCACCTGCCGGCCGATCTCCTCCCGGCGGGCCCGCCCGTCCACCGTCCCGCGCAGGAGCACCGTGCCGCGGCGGAAGGCCAGCACGTTGTCGAGGAGCTGGATGTAGACCTCCAGGGGCTCCCCGCGCAGCGTGTTCTGGTTGGCGACGATGCGGACGACCGTCTCCCCCGGGTGCGTGCGGACCAGCTCGGCCACCCGGTCCCAGGTGAGGCGCGGGGGGAAGAGGATAAGCACCGAGCCGGTCTGCCCGTCCACCCCGATGCCGTTCTCCAGGGCCAGGTCCACCGCGCGCAGCCGCAGCAGGTCCACTGCGGCCTGGACCCGGACGAGCGGGAGACGCCCGTCCACGAGCCCCCGCAGGACCTCCTGGTTGGTGAGGTAGGCGATGTCGCCGCCCTTGAGCTGCCGCAGCCGCGCCTCCGCCTGGTCGATCTCCCCTTCCAGGCGGGCGGTCTGTGCCTGCAGCTCGCGGAAGCGGAAAAGGGCCGTCCGCGCGTCGGCGGAGACGAGCAGCACGGCGGCCAGGGTCACCAGCGCGATGAGCATCCCGGAGACCACCGTGATCACCTGCGCCGTGCGGCGAGGTCGCAGGCCGAAGAGCGTGAGGCGGCGGCGGCCGATGTTGCGCCCGACCAGGTTGCCGATGTAGGCGATGGCCCCGCTGACGAGGATGAGGAGGGGGACGAGGATCAGGCCGAACTCCATAGTGCTAGCGCCCTCCGCCCTCCCCCGGCCGCGTCACGCCCCCGGGTGGCGCCCCAGGCCCGGCCGTGCGCACCAGGCGGCGCACCAGGCGCAGGTAGGCCGTGACCTCGTGCAGGTCCAGCTTGCTGCGCCCCGCCACCCGGTCGACGAAGGTGTAGGGGACTTCCACGACCCGCAGCGCGCGGTGGCGCGAGAGCACCTCCAGCAGGATCTTGAACCCCAGCGCCCAGTAGTCGGCGCCCGCCAGGACCTCACGACGGGCGGCGAAGAAGCCCGAGAGCGGGTCGCGCACCTCGAGGCGCAGCAGCGCCCGGGCGGTGGCGGTGGCCACGAGGCTGGCCAGCCGCCGGGGCCAGGGCCAGCCGACGATGCGCCCGCTGGTCACGTACCGCGACCCCACCGCCACGTCGGCCCCCGTGCGCAGCGCCGCGACGAGCGCCGGGATGGTCTGGGGCGGGTGGGAGCCGTCGGCGTCCATCACCACGACCACCTCGCCCCGCGCCACCGTGGCCCCGGCCACGACGGCGGAGCTCAGGCCCAGCTTGCTGCTGCGGCGCAGGACGCGCACGGCGAGCCCGTCGACGCCGTCCAGGGCGGCCGCCGCCTCGGCGGTGCCGTCGGGTGAGGCGTCGTCGACCACGACGGCCTCCAGGCGCAGGGCCGGGGCGAGCGTGGCCAGCTCCCGCAGGAGGACCGGAAGGGTGGCGCGCTCGTTGTAGGTCGGCAGGACGACCGTGGTGAGCGCCTCGGCCATCACGACCCGCCCTCGGTACACGCGCGGCGCTTCTCCAGCACCATCGCCTCGCCGTGCCGCCACACCGGCCGCGCCACGTCGGCGAGCGGCTCCCCCCAGGCCCGGTAGACCGACGGCTTGGTGACGACCAGCACCGGGCCGGGAGCGCACACCGCCTGCCGGGTGGCCCTGGCATCCCAGGTCCACTCGACCTGTCGGTCGGTGTAGTAGACGAGCGAAGCCCACACGCTCACATCCGCCCCCACCACACGCGTCTGCGGCCTCAGCCGGGCATGCACGACCGCGGCCGCCGGCTGGGCGAACTTCAGCGCCTCCGCCTGCGGCACCACCCACGTGACCGTCCCGAGGAGCACGGCCGCTGTGGCCAGCGCGAGGACCGGCCCGGAGGCCCGGGGGCCCACCATGCGGTGCAGCAGGGCGGCCAGCAGCCCCGAGGCGGCCAGCAGCGCCAGCACGCCCCGGATGGCCGGGGCGGTGAGGGTCAGCTCGGTCGGGTATTTCAGGCGGCCGAAGAGGAGCACGAGGAGGGTCAGCGCGAGCATGATGGGGACGAGCGCGGCGAAGCCCCACCCCAGAAGGCGCCGCTCCAGCCCCCCAGCGGTCACCGCCCCGGCCCACAGGCGGCCGACGGCGATGGCCAGGGCGGGGAAGACCGGCAGGATGTAGTTGGGGAGCTTCGTCCCGGCCAGCGAGAAGAAGAGGAGCGGGGCGGCGATCCACACCAGGAGCAGGGCAGCGGCGGCCTCGCGGCGGTTCACCCACAGCCAGCGCAGCGCCGGCAGGAGGAAGGCCGACCAGGGAAACGCCCCGATCAGCAGGACCGGGACATAGTAGTACCAGGGGCCGGGCTGGTTCTCCACCACCCCCACGAAGCGCGTGATCAGGTAGTAGCCGACGGCCGACTGCAGGAAGGCCGTCCCGTGGCGGACCGTCTCGACCGCGTACCAGCTCGAGCCCACGAGGCCGTAGAGGAGGAGGGCATCCGGCGGCACCTCCCGCCACCGCTCCCGCCACTCCCCCCGGACCACCCACCACAGCCCCAGGACCATCACGGGCAGGAGCACACCGACGGGTCCCTTGGTGAGCGTGGCCAGGCCGGCGAAGAAGAACATCCACCGGTAGGCCCGGCGGCGGGCGCGGCGCGGGCCCTCGGTGGCCCGCACCCCGGCCGCGAGCGCCAGCAGCAGCCAGGCCAGCAGCGGCATGTCCAGCAGCCCCAGCCGGGCCAGCGCGAAGACCTCCAGCGTCGTGGCCAGCACCACGCCCGCGGCGACGCCGGCCGGCGGGCCGTAGAGGTGCGCCCCCAGGTGCGCCGTGGTCACGACGGCCGCCACTCCCGCCAGCGCCGACCAGATGCGGGCGGTCCACTCGCTTAAGCCCAAAAGCGCGCCTGTGGCGGCCTGGAGCCACATGACGAGCGGCGGGTGGACGAACCACGGCGCCCCGTTGGCGTAGAGGGTGTAGAGCTCCCCCCGTCGGGCCACCTCGCGGGCGATGTGGGCGTACTTGGCCTCGTCCTGGTCCCACAGCGTTCCGGCTCCGAGCCGCCAGAGGAAGAGGAGGGCGGCCAGGACGGCCACCAGGACCAGGCCGCGCCTCACCGGGCCCGCCACAGCAGCACCCCGGCCACCCCGCCCGTGATCAGGTTGGGCGCCCAGGCGGCGAGCACCGGCGGGAGGCGCTCCGTCTGTCCCAGCGCCAGGGTGGTGTTCAGCAGGACGTAGTAGCCGATGAGGATGACGACGGTGATGCCCAGCCCCAGCGCCGCCCCGCCGCGGTGGGGGCGCAGGCCGAGGGGCACCGCCAGCAGGGCGAAGATGACCGCACTGGCGGGGAAGGCCACGCGGGAGTGGAGCCAGACCACGTACTGGGCCACGGACTCGCTGGCGCGGCGCAGGACGGCGATGTAGGCGCGCAGCTCGCGGATGGTCATCTCCGAGGGGTCCTTGCGGCCGAGCAGGATCTCCCGCGGCGTACGCCGCAGCTCCACGGCCATCCGCGCGAAGGCCGCCCGCACCGTCGTCGGCCCGTCCAGCGCGTAGAGGGTCCCCCGCAGGAACTCCCAGCCGGCCCCCTGGCGGTAGCGCGCCTCCTCGGCCTCGATCACCCGCCGCAGGCGCCCCTCCTGGAACTCGTTCACGGTGAGGTGGCGCAGCACCGAGGCGTCCTCGCCGAAGCTGCGGGCGTAGAAGATGGAGACGCGCTCCCCGATCTCCTCGCGGAAGAGGATGTGGCTCCCCGCCACGCGCGGCGCCCCGGTGGCGTCGGCGAAGGCCCGGTTGTGCCGGTCCTCGCTCACCGGGACCACGGTCTCGGCCAGGAGGATGGTGAGGCCCGCCACCAGGACCGCCGTCACCACCACCGGCCCGGCCACGCGCAGCAGGCTGATGCCGCTCGTGCGCATCGCCACCACCTCGTTGCGCTCGGAGAGGCGGCCGAAGGCGAGCAGCGTGCCGAGCAGCAGGCCCATGGGCAGCGAGAAGACCACGGCGTAGGGGACGCGCAGGAGGAGCAGGTGCAGGATCGTGCCCGGCGGCAGCTGCTGGTGCAGGGTGATGCGGGCCAGCAGGAAGAGGTGGTTCACCAGCAGGAACGTGGCGAAGACGGCCACGCCGAAGGCGAAGGGGCTGGCCACCTCGCGCACGACGTACCGGTCGAGGATGCGCATGGGTTACAGGCGGAAGCGCTCGCCCAGGTAGAAGCGCCGCGCCTCCTCGCTGGCCATGATCTCCTGGGCCGTCCCGGCGAAGAGGATCCGCCCCTCGTAGATGATGAGCGCCCGGTCGGTGATGGCCAGCGTGTCGCGCACGTTGTGGTCGGTGACGACCACGCCCAGGCCGCGGCGGCGCAGGTAGAGGACGATCTCCTGGATGTCGGCCACCGACTTCGGGTCGATGCCGGTGAAGGGCTCGTCGAGCAGGATGTAGGCGGGGGCCATGGCCAGGACCCGGGCGATCTCCACGCGGCGCCGCTCGCCCCCCGACAGCGTCGCCCCCAGCTGCCGGCGGAGCGGCGTGAGGTGGAACTCCTCGAGGAGCCTGTCCAGCGTCTCACGCCGCTCCGCCGGCCGCTGCCCGTTCGCCTCGAGCACCATCAGGATGTTCTCCTCCACGGTGAGGCCACGGAAGACGGAGGGCTCCTGGGCCAGGTAGCCGATGCCCAGGCGGGCGCGCTGGTGCACCGGCAGCCCGGTCAGGTTGTGCCGGTCCAGCCACACCTCACCGGCGTTGGGCGGCACCAGACCCACGATCATGTAGAAGGTCGTCGTCTTGCCGGCGCCGTTCGGGCCCAGCACGCCCAGGATCTCGCCCCGCTCCACCTGCAGGGAGACCCCGTCCACGACGGTGCGGGGGCCGTAGCGCTTCACCAGGTTGCGGGCCGCCAGCATCGCTCGACTCCTGCTCAGGGCGCGGCCGGGCGCGCGGCCAGGTGCAGGCGCGGCCGGCCGGTCGCCACCGCCCGCCGCCCGTTCAGGTCGACGGTGATGGTCTCCGCGGTGAGGACGTCCTCCCCGCGCCGCACCACCGCGCCGCCGGTGAGGACGGCCAGGCCGCGCTGCCGGTCGAAGCGCCCCTGCGGCGCCTCCCCCCGCCACGGCCCGGCCTCCAGGCGCACGCCCTCCCGCCCCTGGGCCGTCTCCTGGCGCAGGTCCACCGTCAGGTGGCCGGCCGTGAGGACGGCCGGCCCCTCCTCCCGCTCCTCCACCAGCCGCGCGCCGGCATCGGCCACCACGGTGCGCGCGCGCACGTCGGCCACGAGCCGCGGGGCGGTCACCGTGAGCGTCCCGCGCCGCACCTCCACGCCCCCCGTGGCCACGGCCTGCCCGGTGCGCTCGTCGTACCGGACCTCCGGTGCGGCCAGGCGCGCCTCGCCGTAGCGGATGACCACCGGCTCGCCGCGCAGGAGCCACGTGCGCGCGGCCGCGTCGTACTCGGCGTAGACGATGCCGGTGGCATCCAGCGCCGGCGGGCCCGCCGGGGGTGCCGCCGGCTGCGCCGCCGCCGGCACCGTCCCGGCCGCCAGGACCAGGGCGAGCGCGAGGACCAGGCCGAGGACCGCCAGGCGCGCGCCCTGCGGGCGCGCCGGGGCCGCTCGCTGCGTCCTGCTCGCATGACCGGTCATCGCTCCGCCTCATGGACGCGGACGCGGATGTGGCCGACGAGGCGCGTCCGCCGCAGGGCCACGTCGCTCTCCAGGCGGTCCGCGCGCACTTCCATCCCTCCCTGGACCAGCCGCACGCCGCCCGTGGCAGTGAGCCGCCGCGCCGCGGCGTTCCAGTGCACGCGCGCCGCCGCCAGGCGCCGCCCTGTCGGCGTGTGGGCGCGCACGCCGCCCGTCAGAGACACGTCCCGGCTGCGCAGGTCGAAGACGCCGCCGGCGGCCGCCACGGTCACGACGCGCCGCCCCTGCTCGTAGAAGTGCCCGGTCACCTGCTCCAGCCTGACCTCCTGCCGTTCATTGTCGACCACCAGCCCGCGCGCCTCCAGTTCCCACTGCAGCCGCCCCGCCGGGTCGGCGGCGCTCAGGCGCCCCTCCGACATCTGCACGGCCGGGATGCCGGGGAGCGGGGCCGGCGATCCCTCACCCGGCGACGGCGGTGCCGCTCCCGGCGACGGTGCAGCGGCTGCCGGCGACGGTACAGCGGCTCCCGGCGACGGTGCAGCGGCTGCCGGCGATGGTGCACTGGCTCCCGGCGTGGCGGGCGTCGCTGGGGGGCGGTGCTGTCCCTGAATCAGCCAGGCCGCCGCCGCCACCGCCACCGTCGTCATGACGACGGCGAGCAGGAGCCGGTTCCCGCTCACAGGAGGGTCTCCGGGTCACGCATGCGGCGGGGACGTCACGGCTCGATCCGTTTCCCCTGTCCCGCCAGCGAGGCATTCACCTCGGCGGCGCGTGCCGCTTCGGTCCGGCCGAGCGGAATGATGTCGGTCCCGAAGGCGTCCTCGAACGCCCGCAGGTCCGATGCTCGAAAGGCCTCCTGCACCCCTCATCGTGAGCCCACATCCTCTGCGTCCACCACCAGTGTATTCAAGCCCCCGGCCGCGCCGGCGCGTCCACAAGCCCCAGGATCGCCTCGGCGGCCCGGCCCGCGGCCCCGCCCGGGCCCAGCCGGTCGCGCAGCGCCAGCAGCGTCTCTCGCATCTCCGCGCGCCGACCGGGTGAGCGCAACCAGGCGACCATCTCCGCGGCCAGCCGCTGCGGCGTGAGCGCCTCCTGGAGGAGCTCGGGGACGACCAGACGCCCCGCCACGAGCGAGGGGAGACCGGCCGTTCCCACCGCCGCCAGGCGCCGCGCCACCCACCAGGTCGTGCGCGAGAGCCGGTAGACGATCACCATGGGGACGCCGAGGACCATCGCCTCCAGCGTCGCCGTCCCGCTGCAGACCACGGCGAAGTCCGCCGCGCCGAGCGCCGCATAGCCCTCCGGCGTGCCTCCCGGCACCAGGCGCACCGGAATGCCCGAGGGCACCGCCCGGTCCAGCGTGCGGGCCGTCCAGGGGTGGAACGGCGCGGCGGCGACCAGCACCACGGCCTGGAGTCCGGGCACCTCCTCGGCGGCCAGGCCGAGCGCCCGCGCCATCACCGGCAGGTGGCGGCGGAGCTCCTGCCAGCGGCTGCCGGGCAGGAGGGCCACCGTGGGACCGTCGCCGAGGGCCAACCGGGCTCGCACCTCGCCGGCGGCATCGGAGGGACGGACGCGGTCGAGCACCGGGTGCCCGACGAAGACCGCGTCGGCACCAGCCGACCGGTACGCCTCCGCCTCGAAGGTGAAGGCGGGCAGCAGGTGCAGGCCCAGCGCGGCGATGCGGCGCGCCCGGTCACCGCGGCGGGTGGAGACCATGGGCGGCAGGAAGTAGGCGATGGGGACGGCCCCGCGCAGGCGGTGCGCCAGGACGAGGTTGAACCCGGGGAAGTCGATGAGGACCAGCACCGCCGGCCGGACCCGGCGGATCAGCCGCTCCACGCGGCGCAGGCGCAGGAGGAAGGCCGGCAGGTGCACCACCGCCTCGGCCCAGCCGATCACCCCCCACGCCGTGGTGTCCAGCAGCACGTCGCACCCGGCGGCGGCCATGCGCGGTCCGCCCACCCCCACCAGGGTGAGGTCGGGGCGCCGCGCCCGCAGCGCGGCGACGAGGTCGCTGCCGTAGATGTCCCCCGAGACCTCACCGGCCACCAGGAAGAGGGCGGGCCCCTCCCTCACGGGAGGTCGACCGGCAGCGGCTCCCCCTCCTCGTCCACCACCGGCGCGCCGTTGCGCGACCAGCGCGCGATCCCCCGACCGCCGGACTGCGACTGCTCGACGAAGACGATCAGCTCCTGGACCAGGGGGTGGTCGCCCAGCCGCTCGCGCAGCGCGGCCACGCCGGCGCGCAGCCCGCGGCGCCCGCCGTAGAGGAGCCGCAGCGCGCGGCGCAGGACCAGGACGTCGTCGGGGGAGATGCCGCGCCGCTGCAGGCCCACGCGGTTGAGCCCGCGCACCAGCGCGGGCTGCCCGACCACCATGGTGAAGGGCGGGGCGTCCTGCCGGACGACGCTGTAGCCGCCGACCATGGCCAGCCGTCCCACCCGGCAGAACTGGTGGATACCGCTCATCCCGCCCACGTAGGCGTCATCGTCGACCCGCACCCACCCCGCCAGCTGTGTGGTGTTCACGATGACGACCCGGTCGCCGATCTGACAGTTGTGCCCCAGGTGGACGTAGGCCATCAGGTAGCAGTCGCTGCCCACGACGGTGGCCAGCCCCTCCCCCGTGGCCCGGCTGATGTTGGCGTACTCGCGGATACGGTTGCGGTCGCCGATGCGCACGAAGCTGCGCTCTCCGCGGAAGTTGCGATCCTGGGGCACGGCACCGATCACCGCCCCCGTGGCGATCTCGTTGTCCCGCCCGATGCGGCTGCCGTCCTCGATGACGACGTGCGGCCCCAGCACCGTCCCCGCCCCGATGACCACGTCCGCGCCCACCACCGCGTACGGGCCGACGCGCACCCCCGGGTCGAGGTGGGCCTGCGGGTGCACCACTGCCGTGGGGTGGATGTCGGTCACCCGCACCTCGCTCATGACCGTCCCGCCTCCGCGTCCCGCGGCTGGAGCGGCGGGGCGTCCACCGCCACCACCGTGATCCCAGAGGCCTGGGCGGCGTGGCGCACCTCCATGGGGTCGAGGAGGATCGTCCGGTGGGCCTCCAGGGCCAGGACCCGCGCCCGGACGGCGGCGAGTGTGGCCACCGTGTCGGGCCCCACCGTGGGGACGTCGAACCGCGGGTCCTGCTGCGTGCGGCCGACCTTCGCCACCACCGCCCCGGGGGCCATCGACCCGCCCCGGCGGATGGCCTCGTCCGTCCCCTCCGCCGCCTCCACCGCCAGCACCGCGCCGCCCTTGACCACGACCGTCTGCCCGACCTCCAGGTCGGCCAGGTGGCGCGCCACCCGCACGGCCACCTGGACGTCCGTGGCCTCTTCCGGGGCGGGCGGCGGCCCGGCCAGCACGCCCGGCGGGGCGAGCAGGTCCCCCACGTAGGCCAGCTGCTCCCCCACCCGGATGCCCCACCGGCCCAGGGCCGACGCCACCGCCGCGAGGAAGGGCTGGTCTCCCCGGTCCCGCACCGTCTCCAGCAGGCGACGTGCGGCCGCGTCCCCCCCGGCCAGGTCGCCGTGCACCGCCGCCCGGGAGAAGCGGCCGGCCAGCAGCACCTCGGTGACCCCCTCGCCTTGCAGCAGCGCCAGCAGGCGCCCGACCTCACCCAGCGGCGTCCGCACGTAGACGTCGGCGGCCTCGGCCAGCTGCGGACTCGCGCCGCGCACCTGGATGGCCAGGACCCGGCGGCCGCCGGCGCGCGCCCGCGCCGCCAGCACTTCGGGGAGGCGTCCCTCCCCGGCCAGGATGGCCAGCGTGCCGTTCACCGCTCCCACCGGATCACCCCGCGCTCGCGCTCCCGCGCCGCCCGCAGGAAGTCGATGAGCTCCCGCACCAGCGGGTGGTGGCCGAGCTCGGCTTCCAGGGCCAGCACCGCCGCGCCCATCCCCAGCCCCGACTGGTAGAGGATGCGGAAGGCCCGGCGCAGCGTGATGCGGTCGGCCGCGCTGACGCCGTGGCGGCGCAGCCCCACCAGGTTCAGGCCGCGGCAGCGCCCGGGCTGCCCCGCCGCCAGCATGAAGGGCGGCACGTCCTGGCGCAGCATCGCCTGGGCCGCCACCATGGCCAGGCGGCCCACGCGCACGAACTGGTGCAACGCGGCCATCCCGCCGACGTAGGCCCCGTCCTCCAGGACGACGTGCCCGGCCAGCATGGCGCCCCCCACGACCACCACGCGGTCGCCGATGCGCACGTTGTGGTCGATGCGGGCGTAGGACATGATGAAGTTGTCGTTGCCGATGGTGGTGGCCTCGCCGTCGCCGGTGGCCCGGCTGATCGAGGCGTACTCCCGGATGAAGTTGCGGTCGCCGATCAGCGTGTAGCTGACCTCGCCGGTGAAGCGCCGGTCCTGCGGCTGGCAGCCCACGATGACCCCGGCCGAGAGCTCGTTGTCCCGGCCGATGCGCACGCCGTCCTCGATGATCACGTGCGGCCCGATGCGCGTCCCCCGGCCGATGACGACGTCGCGGGCGACGACCGCATAGGGCCCCACCACTACGCCGGGCTCCAGCCAGGCGCCGGGCGCCACGACGGCGGTCGGGTGGACCTCCACCGGCGGGGAGGGCTCGTGCGGGTCGGTGGCGGTGCGCATCGTCACGAGGCGCCCTCATCCCTCCCGTCGGCCCCCCAGGTCGCCTCGGGGGGCAGCGCGAAGGTGAGCTCGCCTTCGGCCACCACCTGCTCCTCCACCCGCGCCACCGCCCACACCTTGCCGATGCGCCCGCGCACGGCCCGCATCTCCACCTCAATGCGCAGGGTGTCGCCGGGGAAGACCGGGCGGCGGAAGCGGCAGCGGTCGATGCCGGCGAAGTAGGCCAGCCGCCCGCGCAGGTGGGGACGGTTGAGGATCAGGCAGGCGGCCACCTGGGCCATGGCCTCGACGATGAGCACGCCCGGCATCACCGGCTGGCCGGGCACGTGGCCGGGGAAGTAGGGCTCGTTGATGGTGACGTTCTTCAGCCCCAGGATCCGGTCGGGGCCCACCTCGAGGATGCGGTCCACGAGGAGGAAGGGGTAGCGGTGCGGGAGCACGGCCAGGATCTCCTCCACCGCCATGGCGTCCTTCCGGCCGGTCTCTTCGGTCATGCCACCCCTCCCGCGCCATCCGCGATGGACCCGGCCCCCCGGCGGGCGATCGCCCGGGCCAGGGTCAAGTGGAGCGCGTGGCCTCCGCGCTCCACCTCGATCCGCCCCCGCAGCCTGGCGCCCAGCAGGGCTAGGTCGCCCAGCAGGTCGAGGAGCTTGTGACGCGCCGGCTCGTCGGGGAACCGGGGCGGGGTGAGGTAGCCCTCGGGGCCCAGGACGAGCACGTTGTCGGGCGAGGCGCCGTGCGCGAGCCCGCGGGCGCGCAGGGCCGCGGCCTCCTCCGCAAAACCCCACGTCCGCGCCGGTGCGATCGCCTCGGCGTAGGAGACCCCGGGGCCGTACCGGGCGACCTGGCGTCCCAGCGGCGCGGGCAGGTCCACGACGTACGTCACCTCCAGCGCCGGCCCCGGCGCGCTGCGCGCCAGCCCCGCGCCGTGCGCCACGGTCGCCTCACCCACTTCGATCACGGCGGCCGACGCTTCCTGCTCCACCGGCTCGGCGGCCCGCAGCGCCTCGACGAAGCCGCGCGCGCTGCCGTCGAGGGCGGGCAGCTCCGGCCCGTCCACCTCGCAGAGGAGGTTGTCGACGTCCAGCCCGGCCGCCGCCGAGAGGAGGTGCTCCACGGTCGCCACGGCGGCCTCGGGTGCCGTCCCCAACGTCACGCCGCGCGCGGTCGCCTGCACGGCCGCCAGGTCCGCGCGCACCTCCGGCGCCCCCGGGAGGTCGACCCGGCGGAAGCGGATGCCCGTGTGCGGGGGAGCGGGCCCCAGCCGCACGCGCACCGGCCGGCCGGTGTGCAGCCCGATCCCCGCGAGGTCGACCGGCCGCCGGACGGTGCGCTGGCGGAGGACCTCGGGCGGGCGGGCCCGCTCTTCACGCATGGACCCGGAGGGTTCGGTCTTCACTCATGGGGCCGGAGGGCGAGCCGCACCGGGTAGAACGACCCCGCGGCGGGCATGGTGAGGATCTCGACGGCGCGCGTCTCGCCGCCGGCCAGCGTCCAGGTGGCAAGGCGCTGGCTCTCGCCCGCCCGCAGGACGCCGAGCTCGACCACCTCCCCCGCGATCAGGAAGACCCCGCGCGCCGGGCCGCCGGCCGCGGTGGCCGTCAGATCGACGCTCAGCTCCCGGGGCTGCGGGTTGACCAGGACGGGCGCCAGCCGGTAGAGGATCCCGTAGTCGCCGACGAGCACCTCGCCGGTGCGCAGGTCGCGCGGCCGCCCCCCTGTGCCCAGGTCGACGAGCACGGCGGCGCGCGTGACGTCCACCGTGGGGCCGACCGTCACCGTCGTGAGCTGGAAGGTCCCGCGGGGGTGCGGGTAGGCGGGTTGGTTGACCTCGCTGGTCACGGTCCCCTGGAGGAGCCATGGCGACCGGATGTGCACGGCCACCTCCAGCGCCTCACCCTCCAGCAGCTGCAGCTGCAGGATTCCCGAGACGAGCTGCCGCGGCGCCAGCCCCTGCGCGGTGAAGGTGTAGGTGGAGCGCGGCAGCAGCTCCAGCACGTACCCCTGTCCGTCGGCCACGGCCCGCAGGAAGCGCAGCGTGGCCACGTGCCCCACGTAGAGCGGGTCCGGGGACGGCCCGGCCAGCCCCCGCAGCAGCAGGAGGCGGGCGGGGCGGTCGCTGCGGTTCCCCAGCGAGACGGTGAGGATGCGCGCGTGGGGGGAGCCGTTCATGTGATGATAGAGGAGCCGGGTGGGGTGGGCGCCGTCGACCACGTCCTGGAAGAGGACTCCGTTGGTGACGACGACCTCCGGCCGGTTGCTCACCAGCAGGACGGTCGGATCGCGCACCGCCACCGTCTCGTGGAGCACGGTGGCGGGCACGACCCGGGAGACCGGCAGGGCGTAGGGGCTCTGCAGACGCGCCGGGACCTCCAGCACGATCGGCCCGGCGGGCGGACCGTTGCCGCCCTCCGGCGGCGGCAGCTCGGGCAGCGGCGGCATCGGCCCCACCGTGAGCACCGCCCCGGGCTGGCGCACCGTCAACTGGTCGATGCGGCGGGTCACCGCCTCCGCGACCAGCCCCGGGTCTAACGTCTTCCCGGTGACGGTCACCGTCACCGCCTCAGGGAGGATCCCCGCCTCGGCGCGCACCGTCACCGCCAGGCTCACCTGCGTGAGCCCGGCCAGCAGGGGAATGAGGACCGATCCGGGCCGGCGCGCCTCCACGACCAGGACGCCGGGCGCCCCCAGACGGGCCTGCGCCACCTGCTCGTCGTGCGGTCCCACCCTTAGCGGCTCCGGCGGGAAGACCGTCACCTGCACCGTCGCCACCGCTCCGGGGGGGAGGAGGAGACGGGCGGGCGCGATCAGGACGGCCGGGCGGACCAGCGCCTGCACCAGGCGCCCCGCCCAGACCGCGGCCAGGGCCTCCGGGGTGGTGGCGTGGGCGGCGGCCTGTGCGGGGTCCACGGTGACTAGGCGGCGGCCGTTCAGCAGGAGGTCGGCGCCGCCGGCGTGGACGGCCACGGCGACCTCCGGCGGCCCTCCGGCGGCCGCGGCGGCTTCCAGCCGCCGGACTACCTCGGTCGCTCGCCGCAGCGCGTCGGGACCGCGCAGGCTCAGCACCACCGTCCCCTGCACCACCACCTGTACCGCCCCGGCTGTGGGGACGACCCTGGCCCACCCCGGCGGGGCTGCAGGGGGAGCGGCCGGTGCGCGGTCCGGCGCCGCCGCGGCCAGCACGGCCAGCGCCAGACCCGCGATGAGGCCTGCCCGGTGCCGCGCGCCGGGCCGGTACCGCGCGCCGGGCCGGTGCCGCATGTCGGACCGCACGGCAGTGCGCCCGGACCCGGCAGCCATCTACTCCCCGCCCTCCGGCGCAGCCCCCGGCTCGTCAGGCCCGCGCGCGTCGGCCGCGCCTCCAAGCCGCGTTTCCAGCGCCCGCAGCCGCTCCAGCAGCTCGGGGACCCGCCGCAGCGCCGCCTGCAGCCGCAGCTCGTCGCGGTGCGGCTGCGCCGGGAACCCGGAGACGATGGCGCCGGGAGGCACGTCGCGCGTGGGGACGGCCCGGGCCAGCACCCGGGCCCCCGCGCCGATCGCCACGTGGTCGGGGACGCCGACCTGTCCGGCCAGAATGGCGCCGTCGCCGACGGTGACGCTGCCGGAGAGCCCCACCTGTCCCACGATCAGCACGCCCCGCCCGATGCGGACGTTGTGTCCCACCTGCACGAGGTTGTCGATCTTCGTCCCCGCGCCGATACGCGTCTCCCCCAGCGTGGCCCGGTCGACGGCGGTATTGGCCCCGATCTCCACGTCGTCCTCGATCACCACCCGTCCCAGGTGAGGGAGCTTCACCGCGCCCTCCTCTCCCTGCGCATACCCGAACCCGTCGCTGCCGATGACCACCCCGGCGTGCAGGCAGACGCGGTCCCCCAGGACGGTCCGGGGATAGAGGGTCACGTGGGGGTGGAGGACGCACCCCTCCCCGATGACGCACTCGTCGCCCACCACGGCCCCGGCGAGGATGGCGGTGCGGGCCCCCACACGCACGCGGTCCCCCAGCACCACGTGGGGGCCCACCCCCACTCCCTCCCCCAGCACCACGTCCGACCCGAGGACCGCCGTGGGGTGGACGCCGACCGGGTAGGCCGGGGCCGGAGCGAACCACTGGAGGAGCCGGGCGAAGGCCAGGCGCGGGTTGGCCGCGCGGATGGCCGGCTTGCGGCCGGGCGGGAGCTCGGCCGGGAGGAGGACGGCGGAGGCCTCACTGGCTTCCGCCACCCTGAGGGCCCGGGCGTCGGCGGCGAAGACGATGGTCCCGGGCCGGGCCCCGGCCGGTTCGGCGACGCCACTGATCACGAGGTCGGGGTCGCCCAGGACCTCGCCGCCCACCCGGGCCGCCAGCTCCCCCAGGCGCGTCGGCGCGTTCACCGCAGGCGCTCGATGACCTCGTCGGTGATGTCCACAATGCGCCCGGGCTGGGCGTGGATGATCGGCCCCTTCACCAGCACCCCGTAGCGCAGGCGCCGCTCCCGCACCACCTGGGCGATGACGGCCCGGACCTCCTCGTTCAGCCGCCGCTCCAGCTCGGCCTTGAGGGCCTCCAGCTCCTTGAGGTACTGGTTCCGGCGGGCCTCCAGGTCGGCGGGGGGGAGCCGCCCCGCGAGCAGCCGCAGGTCGGCGGCCATGGCCTTCTCCTGCTCGTCGAGCTGCCGCTGGTAGGAGAGCGCGCGCACGCTCTCGGTGAGGACGCGGTTGGTGTCCACCACGCCCACCGCCGCCGGAGCGCAGCCCCCCAGCGCCAGGGGCAGCACGGCGAGCAGCAGGGCGGTCGGGCGGCGCAGGGTCACTTCAGGCGGGCGATGACGGCGTCGGTGAGGTCCAGGCTGGTCACGTTGCTGATGTAGCGCGTGAGCACCACGTCGAGCCCCTGCTCGGCGGCCAGCGCCGCCACCTCGATCTTCACCTCGGCCAGCAGGCTGTCTTGGAGGCGCAGCCGCTGCTCCTGGAGGGCCTGCCGTTCCGCCTGCAGCTGCCGCTCCCGTTCGCGCAGCTGGGCCAGGTAGCGCTGCTGGGCCTCCTCCACCTGGCGGCGCAGCGCCCCCAGGATCTGGCGGCGCACCGCCTGCACGCGGGCCTGGAAGCGGGCCTGCTGCGCCCGGGCCCGCTGCGCCGCCCGGGCCTCCAGCTCCCGCCGCTTCGCCTCGACCAGCGTGCGCACCTCGGCTTCGGCCTGGCGCGAGAGCCGCTCCAGCCGCGCCCGAGCCAGCTGCTCCTGCGCGCGCTGGAACTCCGCCAGCTGCTGGTCCAGCTCGGCGGCGCGCTGCCGGATCCGGGCGTCGCGCTCCGACTGCAGCCGGGCCAGCTCCTCGTTGAGGCGGCGCAGCTCCTCCTCATTGGCGAGCCCCACCACGTCCGCCTTGAGGCGCAGGTTGGCCAGCGGGTAGCGGTACTCCTCGATCACCTGCAGCTCGTAGGCGCGCAGCGCCTCCTGCAGGGCGGCGGCCCGCGCCTCGACGGCGCGGCGCACCTCGGCCTCGATCTGCCGCTGGCTGGCCTGGAGGCGGGCCCGCCGCTCCTCCTGGACCTGCCGGGCGTACCGGTCCAGGAGGGCCTGGTCGCGCTGCCGCTGGGCCTGCAGCTCCGCCTCGAGGGCCGCGCGGATCTGCCGGGCCTGGGCCGCCAGTTGCGCCTCCGCGCGGCGCTGGTCGAGCGGCGGTGGTGGCGGCGGCGAGAGGAGGGCCACCTCCACCGCCTGCAGGCGGCGGTTCAGGGCGTCGAGGGCGGGCCAGCGCGGGTGGCGCCGGGCCACAGCGTCGATGTCGACCACGGCAACGCGCAGCGGCCGCGCGGTGCGCGCGGCGGTGGGGGCGGGCCGGACCTCCCCGCGCCCCCCGGGCCGTCCGCCGCACGCCGCCAGGAAGAGGGTGGCCGCGGCGAGCGTGGCGGCGGTAAGGCGACGCATTCGGCCTACTTCCCGGTCAGGCGCTTGATCACCTGGTCGGTGAGGTCGACGCCTCCGAACAACACGACGGAGCGCTCCAGGACGATGCTGACGTTCTCGGCCCGGGCGACCTCCTCGACGGCCGCGCGCAGGTCACGGTCCAGCCCGCCCAGCAGTTCCTGGCGCTTCTGGATGACCTGCTGTTGCAGCTGGCGGTCGAGCTGCTGGCGCTGCTCGGGGGTGAGCCCGCGCGCCCGCTGGGCGAACTCCCGCTGCTTGGCCTGGAAGAACTCCTGGAGGGCGCGCTCCGACGCGGCCTTGCGCGGGTGCGCGTCCAGCGCCCGCTGCATGTCCACGAAGCCGATGACGAAGCTCTGCCCGAAGACCGGCGGCGCGCCCGAGCGGCCGAGCAGGACGACCGCCACGATGAGCACGGCGACCACGACGGCGGCTGCCACGGTGCGCAGCGTCCGCCGGGAATACCGGACCTGCGCCAGACGTTCTCCCAACGACCATCCCTCCTTCCGAGCTCGCAGGTGCGCGTCCGCGCCGTCCGCGCGTCCCCGTGCGCCGTGCGGAAGCACACCCATTCTACCCGCGCCGTCAACCGGCCCGCTGCCAGCGCGGCGTGCCCCGGCGCCTTCGTCGCCCGACCCCCCCTGCAGTGGTCCTCGGCACCGTCATCACAGGTTGCTGAGCAGGCGCAGCCACACGTCGCCCCGGGACGTGGCCACGAGCTCGCCCGCCTGGAACTCGTTCAGCCGGTAGCGCACGCTGGCCTCCACGGTCCCCGCGCTGCTCTCCAGGGCCAGCCGCACGTCCACATCCGGGCTCAGCGTGTACGCCGTCCAGGTCAGGAGCCGCGGACGGTTGAGCGTCTTGGCCACGCCCACCTGCCACGCGGGCGTCGGGGTGACCGCGACCCCCAGGTCGTACCGCAGGTCGAGGGTGTTGGGGGTGACGGCCAGCTGGCCGAACACCTCCACCGCGCCGAAGAGACGGCCCAGGGAGACCTGGAGTTCCGGGGGCGGCGCCTGCGTGCCGACGGTGATCACCGCCTGGAGCCGGGCGCGGTAGAGGAGCGAGTCGGCCACCACCGTCACGACAGTGGTCTCCCCCACGCGCAGCGCGGGGCGGGCCACGATGTGGTACTGCACCACGGGCGGATAGGCGGCCAGGGTCGCGGCCACAAGCCCTTCCAGCGCGGCGCGGTGGGCCTCGGCGAAGGCGACCGGCAGCCCGCGCAGCGGGTCGGCGAAGGAGGCCACGACGGGAGCGTGCTGGTCGAGCAGGATCGTGGGGATGGACGACGAGCGGAAGCGCACGCCGATGTTGCGCACGACGCGGCTGTCGCGCGGGACCAGCCGGCCGGCCACGACGGTCTCCGCCCCGGCCGCCAGCTGCGCTTCCAGGGTGTAACCGGGCACCGCCGCCTCGGCGACGCGGCGCAGCTCCGCGACCACCAGCGGTCCGGCCCAGTCCACCGCGGCCACGGGAAGCCCGGTGAGGAGGGTGGCCGCCGCCGGAGCCAGCTGTGTCGCCACCAGGGCCTCGAGTAGCGGCCACACCCGCGGGTGGACCTCGGCGCGCGGGCGCAGGACCACCCGGCGGATGAGCGGCGGGGCGGGGCGCAGGCGCACCAGCACGGTGCTGGTCGGCCCCGGGTCGATCTGCCCCGCGGTGACCGCGTACCCGGCCACGACGCGGTCGAGGACGGTGCGCAGGACGGATTCGAGCTGGCGCTGCCCCTCGCGCACCCCGCCGACCGGCCGCCCCACCAGGAGGCGGCGGGCCACCGCGTCCACCGTCTCCTCCAGCCGTGCCCGGATCGGCGGGGCGGGCACCGGCCCCTCCACCTCGAGGCGCACCGCCACCTCCTGGACGGCGGGCACCTGCGCGCGCACCGCCGGCGCCAGGGCAAGGGCACAGAGGAGCAGCGCGGCGACGCCTGCGGGAGCGGGGCGGGCCCTCAGAAGGGATGGCCCAGGCTGAGCCACGTCTGGGTCCCCTCCGGTCCGAAGGCGACGTCGAGCCGGATCGTGCCGAGCGGCGTCCGGAACGCCGTCCCCACGCCGTAGGTCACCTTTAGCCCCTCCCCGCCGCCCAGCGGCGCCGCTCCCGCGTCCACGAAGACCACGCCGGTGAAGTCGCGCAGGAAGGGGGCGATCCCCCCAAGCGGCGTGCGGTACTCCACGTTCAGCAGGCCCATGGAGGGACCGCGGAAGCGGCCGGCCGGGAAGCCGCGCAGCGTCGTCGCGCCGCCGACGACGAAGAACTCCTGCAGGGGGAGGTCCCCGCCGCTCAGTCCGACCATGACCCGGCCGGCCAGCAGGGAGCCGCCGCCGAAGGGGAAGTACTGGACGTACTCGGCCACGTACTTCTGGAAGGCGAACTCCCCGCCCAGGGCGGGGAGCCCGAGCTCGACGGAGAGGAGCTGCCGGCTCCCGCGGGTCGGTTCGATCTTGTTGTCCCGCGTGTCGCGCACCCCGGTGGCGGCCAGGGCGACGGTGCGGCAGCCGCCGGCGCCGGAGAGACAGCCGGGGTTGAAGAAGGTCGGGGGCGGAGCGGGCGAGGCGGGATCGTTGGGGTCGAGGGGCAGCGGGTCGATGCTGGCCAGCTCCGAGCGCAGGCGCAGGGCGACGGTGGTGTCCGGAGCCACCGGCCGGCTGCCCTCGACGAAGCTCCCGGTGCGGGTGAGGTCGTAGCGTGACGTCAGGGTCCCTAGGACGAACTCCCGCTGGATCGCCGAGGTCTGGAAGAGGCTGATCTCCAGGCCGGTCCCGAGCGCGTCGAGGAACGGCTCGCGGAAGTTAAGGGAGAAGTTGAAGCGGGGGGAGGTCTCCGTCCCGGCGCCGAGTCCCACGCCGCGCTCCACGCGCAGGCTGATGGCCTGCCCGCGGCCCCGCCAGTTGCGCTCACCCACCTCCAGCGACCCCACCACGCCCTGGGCGGTGCTGTAGCCGATGCCGAAGGCGATGCGGCCGGTGCGCGCCTCCTGCACCTCGATCTCCAGTACGACCGTATCCGGCGTGGACCCGGGCCGCGGGCGGGCCTGGACGTTCTCGAAGAAGCCGAGCTCGAAGACGCGCTGCAGGTCGCGGTTCACCTGCTGGACGTTGAAGACGTCGCCGGGCTTGAGCGTGAGCGCCCGCCGCAGCACGAAGGGCTGGGTCTTGGTGAGGCCGCGGAACTCGACCGCCTCGATGCGCCCCTCGGCGATGCGCACCCGCAGGCGGCCGCCGTCGGCGGGAGTGAGGCCGGCGTCGGCCACCCGGGCCAGCACGTAGCCCCGGGACTCGTAGAGGCGCTCCACCGCCTGCGTCCCCTCGCGCAGCTGCCGGAAGTTCAGGACCTGGTGGAGCGGGACGCGCAGCGCCTGGAGGATCTCGGGGGTGGGGATCACGGTGTTCCCCTCCACCACCACGTCGATCACCACCGGGTTCTCCACGACCACGTACACGACGCGGACGCCCCCGGGTGCCCCCTGCACCCGGGCGGTGACGTCGGCGAACCAGCCCAGCTCGCCGATGGCCTGGACGTCGCGCCGGACCGTCTCCGGGTCCAGCAGGGTGGTGGGGCGCACCTGCACCTGGGCCAGGATCTGGTCGGTGGGGATGTGGCGGTTGCCCACCACCTCCACGGCCACGACCCGCGGCGCCGGTGTGGGGGCGGGCGTCGGCCCCGGCGTGGGGGTGGGGGTACCCCGCGGGGCGGGCGTGGGCGTGCCCGTCGGGGAAGGAGCGGGTGTCGGGGAGGGTCCCGGCGCGGGCGTCGCCGTGGGCGTCGGAGTTGGGGTCGGCCCGGGCGTCGCCGTGGGCGCCGGGCTCGGCGTCGGCGCGGGTGTGGCCGTGGGCGCTGGAGTTGGCGTGGGCGCGGGCGACGGCGTGGGCGCCTGGCCTGTCGCCGCGCGGGGAAGGACCGCGGCCGCCAGCAGAACCAGCGCGCAGACGAACACGCCAAGGGCCAGGGGGTGCCGGCACCCGGAGGACCGCATGGGGAAGGCGATCAGCGCCCTCCCATCCTGAGGGAGCGCTCTGCGGCGAGCACCAGGTCGATCAGGTCACCCTCGGTGAGCACGGGCCGGGAGGCCTCGGTGCTCCCCCCGTCCCTCGCGCGCGGGCGGACCGACGGTGACGCGGTCCCGACGGGGTTCCGGGCGGGACGGGCGGTCCGCTGGGTGGTGACCACGGCCGGGGGGCGGGTCAGGCGGACCGGCGCCGGCACGGCGGGCGCGACCCGCACGCCGGAGGGTGCGGCAGCCTGGGCGGTGCCCGCGTCGTCGCTCAGGGCGACGAGCGCCAGCACCCGACCGACCTGGTGACCGAGCGTCAGGATCAGCGGCGCCGGTGGCGGCTCGCTGGCAGGCTGAGCGACCCGCCCCTGGGCCAGGAGGAGCGCCCCCGCCGCCACCAGGGCGACGGCCGCGGTCATGAGCGGCGCGCGTGGGGTGGCCGCGGGGGCGGTGGCCACGGCCTCCCGCGGCAGCAGGCGGGCGCGGTGCACCTCCGCCTCGGCCAGGAGCAACGTGAGCAGGCTGCGGGGCACGTTCCCTTGGGCGCACTCCTGCCTGGCCCGCGCCAGCCATCGCTCGGCGAACCCGATGTGGCGCACGATCTGCTGGGGCATCCCCTCGCGCACGCGGTTCTCGCCTCCTGCCTCCCCCATCACTCGCCGCACAGTTACTATCCGCCGTTCGCGGCGCATCGTCCCACGGCCGGAGCAGCCCGCGCCAACCGGCACCGGGCACGGGCCCGCCCCCGCCGCACGCCGGTGGGCGCCGGGCGCCACCCTCACGGGCGCGCCGCGTCCGCCGAGGCCGGCGGACCGGCCAGGACGGCACGGACGCGCTCGAGCGCCCGGCGCTGGATCCGGTAGAAGTGCGAGAGGCTGACGCGCAGGTCCACGGCCACCGCGCGCGGCTCCGCTTCCCCGATCAACGCCCGCAACGCCGCGCGCTCGCGCGGCGGGAGGTCGGCGATGACCTGGCGCACCTCCCCCGCCAGCACCTCGTCCTCGACGCGCTGCAGGACCCCCTCGGTGGCCAACGCCGCCTCCCCGGTCTCTTCGACCAGCTGGTCGAGCGAGGCGTCGGTGCGCTCGCGGTGCAGGGCGTTGAGGATGGCCCCGCGGATGCGGTAGGTGGCGAAGGTGCTGAAGCGGACGCCGCGGGCAGGGTCGAAGCGCTCCACCGCCTCGATGAGCCCCACCGTCCCCTCCTGGATGGCGTCCATCAGCAGGGCGTCGGGGGGGCGCAGCTGCATGGCCACCTTGAAGACCAGCGGCTGATAGGCCTCGATCAGCCGTGCCCGGCTGGCGGCGTCATCGTGGGCGCGAAACTGCGCCCACAGCAGCGTCTCCTCCTCCGGGGTGAGGAGGGCGACCTGCTGGAGCTCGCGGAGGTAATCGGCGAAGAACGGGTCCGTCGTCCGCATCATCTCGCTCGAATTCGTCCGCCCCGACTGATCTCCTCTCTCCACCGGTCGCCGCCCGCTGGTTCGGCTCCGCGGGTGACCGCCGGGTCAGAAGGTGATGCGGTAGAGCAGGAGGACGTCGGTGCGGCCGAAGTTGTCGACGTTCAACGTCAGCAGCATGGCGGGCGCGAACCGGTACTCCAGCGCCCAGATGAACCGCGTCTCCTCCTCGAACACCGTCGTGAGCGTCAGGTAGAGGTCGCGGAGCAGCACCCGCCCTACGCGCAGCTGCAGGGGGCGCTCGAAGTCATAGGTGATGGTGAACTCCTCCAGGCCCAGCACCCGCGCGATCGACTCCCCCACCTGCCCCAGGAGGAGGCGGCTCAGCTCCAGGCGCAGCGCTTCGCCCACGTCCCCCTCGCGCAGCGCCGCCAGCCCCGACTCGCGGTAGAGGAGAGCGGCGATCTCCTGGCGCGACATGGGCGGGTCGGAGGTGAGGACGAGGCGCTCTCCCAGCTCGGCCGGGGTGGCGTCCGTCACTTCGATGAAGATGCGGGTGCTGCCCACGCGGGTCTCGGCCCGCGCGCTGATGCGCGGCACGAGCCCCTGGCCTGGGACGAAGCGGGCCGCGCCCTCCTGGAGCAGGACGGTGCGGCCGAAGACGTTGAGCACGCCGCGCTCGGCCACCAGCTCTCCCTGCAGGCTCGGATCCGCCAGGGTCCCGCCCAGCACGATCGCGCTGCCCTGGCGCAGGTCGATGCGCAGGCGGCCGAGCTGCACGGCCAGGTCGGGACCGCTGGCCAGGCGCACTTCGCGGAAGCGCACCGTCGGCGGGCCAGGGCGCAAGGGCGCGGCCGCGCGCCCCACCGGCGGGACCACCGTCCCGTTGCGCAGGGTCACCCCGCCGGACAGCTCCGGCGGCCGGTGGGGGTCGCCGAGCGGGCCGGTGAGGGTGAGGTCCGCGTCCACGTCCGCGTTCACGTAGGGGGGTGCGGCCAGGCGCGCCCCGCGCGCCTCCAGCACCAGCCCCTCCGCCCGGACGGGACGGAACTCCCGCACGGCCACGGCGCCGGCCAGCCCCACCGTGCCGCGGCCCAGCCGCGCCGTCAGACGCTGGACCCGCACCTGGTCGTCGGTGAAGGTGATCTCCCCGGCGAGGGCCTCGAGCGGCACCTCCAGACCCCGGAGCCGCAGCCGGCCGTCGCGGACCGCCAGCCGGCCGGCGAGTTCCGGATGGGTGGGCGTCCCCTCGATCAGCACCCCGCCCTCCAGGCGCCCCGTGGCCTCGCGCACGGCGGGCGTCAGCAGGGTGAGGACGCCGAGCGTCGTCTCCTCCAGGGTGATCTGGAAGCGCATCGGCCGGTCGGCCAGGCGGCGCAGCGCCGGGTTGAAGGGGAGCCGCCCCTCCCCCTTGATCCGGTGGCCGTCCTCGCGGAGCAGGGCCTGCTCCACATGGAACTGTCCGTCCTTGTAGAAGGCGTTGGCCACGAGCGAGTCGAAGGCGACGGCCCCGACGCGCCCGTCCCGCACCTCGAGCGAGATGCCCACCTCGGGCTCGGCCAGGCGGCCGCTCACCTGCGTGGCGAAGTCGAACCGCCCGGCCAGCGGCTGTGCCGTGCCGAGGACCGGACGGAGGAGGTCGAAGGGCAGCCCCTGCCCGCCCACCTCGAACTGGCTGTGGCCCTGCAGGTCGACCCGTCCGGCCGCCGCCACCAGCCCCTCGCCCACACGGGCGCGCGCCCCGCGGATGTGCACGACGTCGTCGGCCATGGCCAGGTCCAGCCGCGCCTCGGGCATGGGGTGGTCGCCCAGACGCCCCTCCGTGAGCGTGGCGTCGAGCGCGGCCTGCGGGCGGCCGATCGGACCGCGGACCGCCACGGTCCCCTGGAGGCGGCCGTCGACGGCCAGGGGGGGATGGATGCGCCCCAGGTCCAGCAGGGTCGCCAGCCGGCCGCCCTCCACGCGGGCCTGCAGGTCGAGCGTGTAGGGCGGGTGCGTCTGCACGGTGCCGCTCACGACGTACTGCCCGCCCGCCCGCGTAAACGCGAGCGGATCCAGAGCCAGGCGGCCGTTCCGCCACGCCACATGGCCGGTCGCGGCGTCGAAGGCCACGCCGTTGATGAGCAGGTCCGTGGAGGCCAGCGTGGCCGTCACCGTCGGGGCGGCGGCGCTGCCGCCCACGCGCCCGTCGAGGTCGACGGTCCCCGCCACCTGCAGCGCCTCCCGGGGCAGGAGGCTCAGGTCGCGCAGGTCGAACCCCCGCGCGGTGAAGCGCAGCGCGAGCGGCCCGCGCCGCGGCACGGTCCCGCGGGCCGTGACCAGCGAGGTCCCCAGGCGCGCTTCGGCCCGCTCGACGGTGAGGAGCTCGGGCGTCCAGCGGAAGGCCGCCGCCGCGGAGGTGACGGGCTGTCCGGCGATGCGTCCGTCCCGCAGGGTGAGGCGCCCCTGGGCCCGGGGGCGGCCCGGGGCGCCGCGCAGCGTCACCGTGCCGGCGATGCGGCCGTGCGCCTCCACCGGCAGGTCCACCGCCTCGGCCAGGGTGTCGGCCGGGATGTCGCGGACCTCGGCGGTCAGGTCGAACCGCCCCCCGGCCGCCCACCCCACGCTTCCGCTTACCACGTAGCGTCCGCCCGCCTGCCGGACGACGGTCTGGGGGGTCCGCAGGGTGTGGCGGGTGAGGCGCACCACCCCGTCGAGGCTGTCGAACCGCAGCGGGCCCACGCGTCCCTCGTCCGTCCAGACCGTGGCCAGCAGGACGGGATCGGCCAGCGTGCCGCCGACCTGCCCCTCCCCCGAGAGGCGTCCGGCGAGCGGGAGGCGCACACCCGTCTCCGCGGCGAGCAGCGTCAGGGGGATCTGCTGGGCCCAGAGGTCCAGGTCCAGGGTGCCGCGGGGCCCCGCCTCGCCCGAGGCGTGGACCTCGGCCGGGCCGCGACGCGCCCGCAGGAAAGGGAGGGTGAGCGCGCCGTCGTCACCGTAGGCGAAGGCCGCTTCCAGCCGGTCGAAGCTCACCCCGAGCCCGCTCCCCCGGCCCACCGTGCCCACCCCTTCCGCGGCGACCCGGTCGTCGAAGCGCACCACCACGAAGCGCCCGCTCGCCGTCCCCCGCAGCGGCAGGAGCACGCCGAGGCCGGCGCGGGCCGGCAGGTCCAGGCTGACGCCCTCCGCCGTGGCGGCCAGGAAGAGGCCCGGACGGCCCAGGGTGATGCGCACCTCTCCGGCTAGGCGGCCGCGCCCGGCGGTCAGGGTGAAGTCCTCCAGGGCCACCAGGTCGCCGTAGAGGGTGAAGTCGGCGGAGGCATGGGTGAAGGGCTGGCGGGCGATGACCCCGTGGGCGTCGGCCACACGGCCCACCACCACCGGGGCCCGCATCGGACCTTCGATGCGCACCGCCCCGCCGGCCGACCCCGTGAGGCGCAGGGCGCTTGCGGGGAAGAGGAGACGCCGCAGCGTCACGAGGTCCAGCCCCGGCGAGCGCACCACCAGGTCCATTCGGCCGCCCCCGACGAGGGAGACCTCTCCGCTCACCTCCAGCGGGGAGGTGCCCACGACCAGGCGGACCCCGTCGCTCTCCAGGTGGAGGTTGTTCACGGTGACCGTCCCCGTCACGCGGCGCACCGGCACGCGCTGGGGGAGGATCTGTCCCGCGCCGTCCCGCAGCACCAGCGTCCCCCGGTAGTCCAGCACCAGGCGCTCGCCCCAGCGCGAGGCCAGCAGGTGGAAGCGGCCGTCGAAGGCGCCACCCTGCAGCGCCGCGCGCGGCGAGCGGATCAGGTAGGGACCCCACTGGGCCACCGGGGCGTCGGTCACCTGCACGTCGAGGTCGAAGGTGCCCTGACCGACCGTGAACTGCCCGCGGGCCCGGGCCGGCGAGCGCCGTCCCCGGAAGACGCTGGTCAGGCTGCCCTCCACGGCGACCACAGGGGCCTGGTGCAGGTCGGCCACCCCCGCCACCTCCTCGAACCGCGCCTGGAACACCGCTCCCGGCGCGGCGCGGTCGAGCAGGTGGACGGTCCCGCGCGCGACCGCGACCCGCCCGCGGAAGGGCGGCGGCGCCGGCGGGGCGGCAGGCGGCCGCGGGGGGAAGAGGCCGAGGATGTTCCACCGTCCGCGCACGTCGCGCTCGAGCCACACTTCGGGGCCCTCGAGGCGGACGTGGGTGACGGCGCGCAGCGGGCCCTGGCCGAGGACCAGGTCCACGATCAGCCGCGCCACGTCGAAGAGCACCACCGCGCGGTCCACCCGGAAGAGGACGCCCTGGGCCAGACGGGTCCGGCTGGCCACGGCCACCCGCTCGAGGACGACCCCGCGGATGGGGTCGCCCCGCAGCGCCCCCACGGCCACCTCCCGCCCGAGCAGCGCCTCCACCTGGGTGACGAGGCGGACGCGCACCGCCTCGTGCACCTCGCCCGACAGCAGCGCCGCCGTCCCTGCCGCGAGCAGCAGGAGGAGGACGAACGCCGGGATGAGGAGGATCAGGCGCATGGTCGACCGGTCGTGGGGCCGCCCCGTCGGGCCGGCCTCAGGGGCGAGGAGACCGCGCGCCCCGGACGGACGGCCCGAAGTGACCGCTCAAGGGAAACGTGCCCGTTTGGGGAAAGGTTTCCCCCTTCCCTTCCATCATGCCCGGGACCCCGGCGCCGGTCGTGGGTGGGACGCTGCGGCCCGGGGCGCCGTCACACCTCCTGGGCGGGGCCCTCAGGGCTCGACCGTGAGCGGGACCTGCAGGCGGCCCCGCAGGACCCAGGGCGTTGACTCACGGGTGCGCGGACGGCCGGCCGCGCGCTCCGGGCCGGCCCGGCCGCTCAGCAGCTCCACGACGAGCTGCGTGTTCTGGTCCCGTTCCGTGAAGGTCGCGATCTGCTCGGCGAGCGAGCGCACACCCCCGTCCGGTGTCTCCTTCGTCAGCAGGTCGGCCAGGGCATCCTCCGCGACGGTCTGGCTGCCGCCGCGCACCAGCAAGACGGCGGGGCCGGCGGGGAAGTCCGCCGGGACCGCCACCTCCAGCGTGCGCGTCAGCGGCGCCCCGTGGAAGGGGCGCAGCTCCACGCCGACGAGCACGCGGTCTCCCGCCCGGACGCGGCCCCGCTGGGGGACCGCGTCCAGCAGGATGGCGGTGCGGCGCTGGCGGCTGACCTCCGCCTCCACGGTCAGGTCGACGGGTGTGATCACGGCGAACTCGTTGCGGAAGAGCAGCCGCAGGGCCTCGGGCAGCTCCAGGAGCGCCCCCACGGCGATGTCGCGCGGGTGGTAGTAGACGTTGGCCCGGCGGACCGGTCCCGGCAGCCCCACCCCGCGCAGGACCATCTCGAGGCGGGCGGTGCCGCCGCCGATCCGGTCGAGCGCACGGTCGAAGGCCTCGAGGACGCCGAGCAGCGTGAGCAGGGGGCCGAGCTCCTCGTCCTGCACCACCTGCAGCCCGACCTGCGCCGTGCGCCCGCGGTCGGCGTCCCGGACGCGCACGCGCACGGCGAAGGTGCGGGGCGCCTGCCCCACCCGTGCCCCCACGCCCGCCCGCCGGTCCTGGGTGATCGTCCCGGTGACCGCTCCGGCGGACCCGACCTTGAAGGGCACCGCCACGCTGCGCACCACCTCGTGGATCACCGCGGGGGTGAGGAGGTAGGCCGCGCTCCCTCGGTTCAGGAAGGCGTGGCCGAAGCCCACCAGCCGGTCCCCGGTGCGGTAGGTGACCGTGCCGATGGCCGTGAGGTTCACGTCGCCCCGCACGAGCTGCGCCCCCATCGCGCTCCCGGGGCCGAGGGGGGCGGAAGCCTCCAGGGACGCTCCGCTCCCTCCAGGGACCGGGCGGACGCCGTAAGGGCGGAGGGCGCCCTCCAGGGCCTCGAGGGCGCGCCGCCCCAGCCCGGCCACCAGGAGGGGGACGGCGACGGGCTGGAAGCGCGCCACCCCGGGCGGCACCGGCCCGTTCCCCCCGAGCTGGACTCGCTCCACGCGCACGGCGCCCACCTGGAGGGGACGGCTGAGGGCGTGCGTCCGCGGCCCCCCGGAGGCGAGAGGCGGGGCGGCCGGTTTCGGCGGGCTGGCGCCGGGCAGGGCCTGGAGCATGTCGCCGATCGGTGTGACCAGCCCCAGCGTGTGGTCGCTGAAGGTCCATCCGAAGCCGATCGCCCCCAGCAGCCGTTCCCGCGGCCGGCCGTCCGGCCCGCGGTCGACGATGCTCACCGGGCTGCCGCTCATGCCCGCGGCGATCCCGCCGCTGCGGGCGATCAGGGGACCGGAGGCCCGGATGAGGACGAGGTCCCCGGCCGGCCCGGCGCCGCGCAGCACGTCGAGCACCTCCACGTCGAAGCGCTCCACCCGCGCGCCCCGGATCACCGTGCGGCCCACGCCGCGCATCCCCCGCCGCACCTCGGCCAGCGGCACGAACGCCGCCCCCGTCATCCCCGGGTCGGCGGACGTGGCGCCACGCCGGTCACCGCCCGGAGCCGCCCTGGCACCGTCGGCGCCGGGAGCTGCCCTGGCACCACCGACGACGGTCCCCACCACGCCCACGAGGAGCGCGACGGCGAGCCCGCGCATCTTCTCCCTCCTCACCGGCCCCCAGAAGCACGAGGGACGGGGGACGTCGCCCCCCGTCCCTGTGCACCCCACGGGCACCCGTCGCTGCCGGGTGCCGTCACCGCACCAGGATCGGGACCGTCACCTGACCCTGGATCACCCAGTCCGTCTCGACGAGCCCGCCGGCGAAGACGTCGAACTTGGTGAACTCCACCCCGTCGGCCGGCAGCCCGAACGGCACCACCTGGAGCAGGATGTGGTTGTTCTTTCCGAAGTTCTCGAAGATGTCGATGGCCTCCTCCAGGTTCTCGCCGGGGAAGGGCTCCTGCTCCCCCACCACCATGCTGACGAAGGCGTCCCCCAGGCTCGGCGCCTGGGAGGGCGGCGGCTGCGTCCCGCCGGGTCCCACCACGAGGAAGGCCGGGCCGCGCGGGAAGTTACGGGGGATCGGGACCTCCAGGACGCGCGTCGTCTGGACGTTGCGCTGGAACGGCCGGGCGGTGATGCGCACGCGCAGCCGCTCGCCGGGGCTGACCTCGCGACGCTCCACGTCCACCGTCTGGATGGTGGCGGTCTGGCGCTGGCGCGTGATCGCCACCTGGATCGTCATGTCGATGGGGTTGAGCTGGGTGAAGGGGTTCTGGAAGAGGAACTGGGTGGCGAACGGCACGTCGAACATCGCGGCGATGGCCACGTCCAGGTCGCTGTAGAAGACGTTCTCGCGCTCCAGCACGCGGGGGAGGCCGGCGGCCCGCACCGTCATCTTCACGCGCGCGGTGCCTTCGCCGATGACCTGGTCGCGTGCCCGCTCCACTGCCGTGAGGGCCATGATCGGGGCGAAGACGCGCACCAGGTCCTCCCGCCGCACCACCTGCATCCCCTTGGTGACCTGCCGTCCGCTGTCCAGGTCGTTCACCACGACCCGCACGGCGAACATCCGGGGCAGCTCCCCGAGCACCCCGCGGATGGCCTGCCCGCGGTCCTGGTCGATCTTGCCGATCAGGCCGCCCAGGTTCCCCTCCTTGAAGGGGCGCTCCAGCGTGCGCACCACCTGGATGATCTCCGAGGCGGTCAGGCCGTAGTCCACGGCGCCGAACTGGTCCCAGGGGTGACCGCAGATGAGCAGACGGTTGCCCACCCGCAGCGTCACCGTGCAGATCCCCCCGAAGGTGATGTCGCCGAAGACCTGGACGATGCCCACGGTGCTGCCGTCGCGGATGCGCTCCGCCTGGAGCTCGGCCCGGGTGCCGCCGGCCTGTACCAGCGGGCGCGGCGAGCGGTCGCCCAGGATGCGCCGCAGCAGGGTGAAGGCGCGGGGGGTGAGGCCGCTCACCTGGCTCACCGTGGTGGCCGGCACGAAGGTGAGGGAGCCGGGCAGGGCGGCGGCGCGCGCCGCCGCGCTCCCCCAGGCCACCACGACGCGCTCCACCGGCCGGCCCGCCACCCGCAGCGGCCAGAGCGGCCGGTAGACGGTCGGCCACCGCTCCACGCGACGGTCGGCACCGGGACGGCCCTGGTCGGTGAGGAGCGGCAGCATCTCCTCAATGGGCGTGGCCAGCCCCAGGTCGCGCGTGCCGGGCTGCCAGATGTAGCCGGCGCTGAGCGCACCGATGAGCCGGCCGTTCACGTAGAGCGGGCTGCCGCTCATGCCCGCCGCCACGCCCCCGGTGCGCTCCATGAGCGGGCCAAAGACGCGGAAGAGGATGAGGTGCTTGACGTTGATGATCCCGCCGCCGCCCTGGAGGATGCCGATGACCTCGAAGTCGAACTGCTCGACCCGCTGCCCCTGGATGACGGTCCGGCCGATACCGCGCATCCCCGGCCGCACCTCCCCCAGCGGCATGATGGGCGGCAGGCCCTCCTGTCCGGAGCCCGCCGACGCCTGCGGCAGGACGAGCCCGGCGGCCAGCGCCAGGACGATGGCGAGCCGAACGAGCGAGCGGATCACTGGCGGTCCTCCCTCCTCGAGGCGCAGACAAATGTCGCCCGTCTCCGTGCGAGACGGGCGCATCAGCGATGGGCGTCGACAGTCCAGCGTGCGGATCGAGGCTACCGGGGCTCCAGGCGGGCGACGACCTGGCCCTTCTCCCTGATGACCTGGCCGGGACGGACCAGCACCTCCACGATCACCCCGTCCGCGGGGGCCCGCGCGGCGACCGCCCGCCCGGCCACCGTGCGGACGTAGACCAGCGGGTCGCCGTCGCGGACGCGGTCGCCGGCCTTGACGAGGCCCTCCTCCAGGACCTCCCCGGTGAGGGTGGCCTTCACGTCGCGGAGCTGCGGTGCGGCCCCCACCGCGGTCGCCAGCAGGGCGACGGCGAGCAGCCCCAGTGTGGTGGATCGCCTGGTCATGGCGGTGACTCCCCGGCCGCCTTCAGCATAGTGGGTCGCCGCACCCCGCACAAGGCGCACGGGCCCCTCCCGCCTCCCGCTACGGAGGCGGCGGCCCGTCGGTTCCGGCGGGCTGGCCGAAGGGGGTCGGCGGGTCGGGGGTGAGGCCGAACCAGTAGCGGATGGCCTGGACGATCCGCTCCGCCGCCCGCCCGTCCCCGTACGGGTTGCGCGCCCGGGCCATGGCGGCGTGGGCGGCGGGGTCGGCGAGGAGCCGGGCCGCTTCCGCCACGATGCGCGCCCGGTCGGTGCCCACCAGCCGGGCGGTGCCGGCGGCCACGCCCTCGGGGCGCTCGGTCTTCTCCCGCAGCACCAGCACCGGCCGGCCCAGCGCCGGGGCCTCCTCCTGGATCCCCCCGGAGTCGGTGAGGATGAGGTACGCCCGCTCCATCAGCGCGATGAAGGGAGCGTACTCCGGCGGCTCGATCAGGTGCGCCCGGGGGTGGCCGTCGAGCACGGCGGTGACCACCCGGCGCACGGCCGGGTTGGGGTGGACGGAGAAGACGACGGCGATGTCGGGGAACTGCTCCAGCAGGTCAAGCAGGGCCAGGTAGATCTGGCGCAGGGGCTCCCCCCAGTGCTCGCGCCGGTGCGTCGTCACCAGGACCATGCGCCGTCCGCCCAGGTCGGGCAGGTCCGCGGGCGGCGCCACCCCGCGGGCGCGGATGGCCTGCAGCGCGTCGATGACCGTGTTGCCGGTCAGGAAGATGCGCTCGGGCGGCACCCCTTCGCGCAGCAGGTTCTCCCGCGCCCAGGCCGTCGGGGGGAAGTGCAGGTCCGCCAGCGCGGTGGTCATCCGCCGGTTCATCTCCTCGGGGAAGGGCTGGTACTTGTCGGCGGTGCGCAGCCCGGCCTCGACGTGGGCGACGGGGATGCGCTGGTAGTAGGCGGCCAGGGCGCCGATGAAGGTGGTATGGGCGTCCCCCTGCACCACCACCAGGTCGGGGCGCAGCTCGGCCAGCGCGGCCGCCAGCCCCTGCAGCGCCCGCGTGGCGATATCCACCAGGGTCTGCTCGGGCTGCATGATGTCCAGGTCCCGGTCCGGCGTGATGCCGAAGACGCCCAGCACCTGGTCGAGCATCTCGCGGTGCTGGGCCGTGACCAGGACCACGGGGACGAGGTCGGGGGCGGCGCGCAGGGCGGCCACCACCGGCGCCATCTTCACGGCCTCGGGACGGGTGCCGAAGATGGTGGCGACGCGCCGGGGAGCGCTCACGTCAGGCGTCCGGGCCCACGGGGCGCTCCAGCAGGCGCAGCCGGCGGGCCCCCAGGGCGAGCAGGGCCGCCAGCAGGCCCAGGGTGACCACGCTGGCCGGGCGGTTCACGCCGGCCACCGCCAGCGCCCCCACCCCGAAGAAGGCGCTGACCAGGTAGAGCAGGAGGACCGTCTGCCGCTGGGACAGCCCGCGGTCGAGCAGCCGGTGGTGGAGGTGGCCCCGGTCGGGGAGGTAGATGGGCTGGCGCGTCCGCCACCGGCGCACGATGGCGAAAGCCGTGTCGACGATGGGCACGGCCAGTGCCAGCAGCGGCACCACCAGTGACAGCGCCGTCACCGACTTGTACAGCCCCATCACCGAGAGGCCCCCCAGCACGTAGCCGATGAACATTGAGCCGCTGTCCCCCATGATGATGCGCGCCGGGTTGAAGTTATGGGGCAGGAAGCCCAGCGTGCTGCCGATGAGGCAGCCCGCCAGCGCCATGGAGATGACGTCCCCCTTGACGGCGGCGGCCAGCAGCATGGTCGTCCCGGCGATGGCGGCGATCCCGGAGGCCAGCCCGTCCACCCCGTCGATGAAGTTGGTAGCGTTCACCATGGCCACCACCCACAGCACCGTGAAGAGCGCCCCCAGCGGCCCCACGGCGATGGTCGCTCCCGTGAGCGGGTGGGTGACGAACTGGGTGGCCAGGCCGAAGGGGATGAGCACCGCCGCCGCCCCCACCTGGAGGAGGAACTTCACCGCCGGGTTGAGGCCGCGCACGTCGTCCCACACCCCGGCCAGGAAGATGGCCGTCCCTCCCAGCAGGATGCCCAGGACAGCCCGGTCGGTGCGCGGGACGAGCGGGATGCGGACGAAGACGCTGTCGTCGCCCCGCACCAGCTCCACCGGCCGGGTGATCACCATGGCCACCAGCAGGGCCAGGACGAACCCGGCGAAGATGGCCACGCCGCCCAGGCGGGGCATGGGCCGAGGGTTGATGCGCCGCCCCCCGGGATAGTCGATGGCCCCCATGCGCCGGGCGATGCGGCGCATCACCGGCGTCAGCTCGTAGGTGACGATCAGCGCGAGCAGCCCCGCGACGAGGAAGGGAGGGAGCTCCATGGCGTCAGGCCCGCGCCCGCAACGCGGCGCGTGCCAATTCTACAGGTTCCCAGGATGGCGCGGCAACGGACACGGGTGGCGCCGCGCGGACGCGCGCTCAGGACACCGGTTGGGGGGCGGCCTCGAAGAGCTCGCTCACCGAGCGGTGTTCATGGATGCGCCGGATGGCCTCGGCCAGCAGCCCCGCCACCGAGAGGACGCGTAGCTTCGCCAGCGGCTTCCCGGCCGGCAGAGGGATGGTGTTCGTGACCACCACCTCGCCGAGCGGACTGCGGGCGATGCGCTCCAGCGCCGGGCCGGAGAGGAGGGCGTGGGTGACGTAGGCGTCCACCTGGGCCACCCCGCGCCGCATCAGCGCCTGCGCCGCCATGACCAGCGTGCCACCGGTGTCCAGGATGTCGTCCACGATGACCGCCCGCCGCCGGTAGACCTTGCCGATGACGTGGACCACCTCGCGCACCTCGTTGGGGCGGTCCCGGCGCTTGTCGATGATGGCGATGGGAGCGCCCAGCGCCGCGGCGAACTCCCGGGCGCGCGGCGTGCCACCGATGTCCGGGCTGACGATGACCAGATCCGACAGGCCGCGGCGCCGGAGGTCCTCGACCATGAGCAGGCGCGCCGGCAGGTGGTCCAGCGGGATGTCGAAGAAGCCCCAGATCTGCCCGGCGTGCAGGTCGACGGTGAGGATGCGGTCGGCGCCAGCGGTGGTCAGCAGGTTGGCCACCAGCTTGCTGCTGATGGGCTCGCGCGGCCGCATCTTGCGGTCCTGCCGCGCGTAGCCGAAGTAGGGGAGGACCGCGGTGATGCGCGCGGCGGAGGCCCGTCGCAGCGCGTCGATGATCACCAGGAGCTCGACCAGGTGCTCGTTCACCGGCGGCGAGGTGGACTGGAGGACGAAGACGTCCGCGCCGCGCACGCTCTCGTCGATGCGAATCCCCACCTCCCCGTCGGCGAAGCGGAAGAGGCTCAGCTCGCCGAGCGGCACCTCGAGCCGGTCGGCCACCTCCTGGGCCAGGGCCGGGTTGCCCGACCCGCTGAAGACCTTCAACGCCCCCGACGCCACCGCCGCCCTCCGGCGCCTCCCGCGCCCGTCGCCGGCCGCCGGCCTAGCGCGGGGTCTCGGCGCTCCGCCGGATCACCCGGGCCGGCACCCCCACGGCCAGCGCCCCTGCCGGCACGTCCCGCGTCACCACCGATCCGGCGCCCGTACTCGCCCCCCGGCCCACCCGCACCGGGGCCACGAGCATCGTGTCGCTGCCAATGAAGGCCTCGTCTTCGATCACCGTCGGCCACTTTTGCCCGCTCCGGTCGCGCAGGTTGCAGGTGACCGTGCCGGCGCCGATGTTCACGCGCTGCCCCACGGCGGCGTCCCCCAGGTAGCTGTGGTGGTGGACCTTGGTGTAGTCGCCCACCGTGGCGTTCTTCATCTCCGCGTAGTTGCCGATCTCCACGTAGCGCCCCACCCGCGTCCCCGGCCGCAGGTGGGCGTAGGGGCCGACGCGGCTCCCCTCGCCCACGCTGGCGCGGGTGATGGTGGAGGCCACCACGGTGACCCGGTCGCCGATCTCGGCGTCCACCAGCCGCGCCTGCGGCCCGATGACGCACCCGCTGCCCACGCGCGTAGTCCCCTCCAGCGACGTCCCCGGGTGGAGGACGGTGTCCGGCCCCACGGTCACGTCGACGTGCACGTAGGTGTGGGCCGGGTCGATCACCGTGACGCCGGCGTCCATGAGGCGGCCGAGCAGCCGGGCCCGGAAGGCCGCCTCCACGCGGGCCAGCTCGCGCCGGGAGTTCACCCCCAGCAGCTCCTCCGGGTCCTCGGCCACCACGGCGCGCGGCCGCACCCCGCGCCGCACCGCCCAGCCCACCATGTCGGTCAGGTAGTACTCCCCCTGGGCGTTCTGCGGGCGGAGCGCTGCCACCGCCTCGCGCAGCACGGCCAGGTCGACGACGTAGACGCCGGCGTTCACCTCGCGCACCGCGCGCACATCCGGTGGGGCGTCGGCCTCCTCCACGACGCCCGTCACCTGGCCCGCCGCGTCGCGCAGGACCCGACCGTAGCCGGTGGGGTCGGCGAGGTGGCCGGTGAGCATGACCAGCCCGCCGGCCTCGGCGTGCGCCGCGAGCAGCCGCTCGAGCGTCTCGGCCCGCAGGAGCGGCATGTCCCCGTAGAGGACGAGGGCGGCCCGGGCCTCGGCCAGGTCGGCGGCCGCCTGCTCCAGCGCCACCCGCACGGCATCCCCCGTGCCGCGCGGCTCGGGCTGCAGCACGCAGCGGCCGTCCTCGCCCACTGCCGCCTCGACCGCCTCGGCGCCGTGGCCCACGACGACGACCGGCCGCGGGAGGCCCAGGGCGGCGAGCGTCCGCAGGACGTGGCGGATCATGGGCCGGCCGGCCACCGGGTGCAGCACCTTGGGCTGCGTGGAGCGCATCCGCTTTCCCAGGCCGGCGGCGAGGACCATGGGACGGACGGTCTCGCGGGGCACCTCTGGCGTCATTCTGGCCGGGGGAGGGGAATCCTGCCGGCGACCGACACCGATGACCGGCCGAACGGCCCGGATCCGGCCGGGTGGTCGGTGGGTGCGCCTTCGGGCGGTCGGTCGGTGCTCCCTCCCGGTCACGATGGCCGGTCGGCACCCGGTCGGCAGCGACTAGGCTCGCGCCTCTCTGTGCATAAGCGCAGGGTGGTGCGCGTGAGCAGGCACCCTCGCCCGACTCCGGTTCACCTCACGGGGGCCAAGCCGCCGGTCTATCGGCGCTACGCCGCTGCCTGGGCCGCAGCGGGATGCGTGCTCACCCTGGTCGCCCTGCCTGCGCTGGCCGACTTCCCCTGGTCCGGCTACGCGCTCTTTCTCGCCCTCGCCTCGATCGGCGGCTTCATCCTCGCCAGGGTCGGCCCAGGCTACATGCCCATGCAGGGGCCCGTCGCGCTCGCCGCGGTGTGGCTGTTCGGCTGGCCGGCGGGTATGCCGATCGCCGCCACGGTCCCGATCCTCCTCGTCCTGGCCCGGCGCATGAGTGTCTGGGTGGGGCTGCTCGCCTTCGGCAACGCGGGGACGGCCCTCGCCCTGGCCGGAGCGCTCTACCATCGCTTCAGCCGGCCGCCCCAGGCCCAGGAGGCGTCCTGGCAGCAGGCTGTCGTACTGGCATCCGCCGGCGCCCTCTTTGTCCTGGGGAACGTCGTGATCGCCTTCATCGGCCGGTACCTCGACAGCGGCGACCCGCAACACGTGCGCCCGCGGCACATCGCCCGTCTGGCCGGCTTCACCTTCCTGGCGTACGTCCCGGTCTCGTACGTCCTGGCGCTGGCCTCCAGCGTGGGCGCATCCGCCCAGCTCCTGACCCTGAGCATCTGGCTCATCACCAGCTTCGCCCTGAAGGGCATGGCCGAGGCCCGGGAGGCCAATGCCCGCCTCGAGGAGGCGTTGGCGGAGGTGCGCCACCTCGCGATCACCGATACCCTCACTGGTCTCGGTAACCGCCGGCACTTCACCGAGGTCTTCGAGCAGGCGCTGGCAGCCTGCCGCGACTGCGGCGCGCCCCTGGCCCTCCTCCTGCTCGACCTGCGCGGGCTCAAGGCGATCAACGACCGGCTCGGCCACCCCCGTGGCGACGAGGTCCTCTGCGAGACCGCCCGGGTGCTGCGCAGCGCCCTGGGCCCAGGAGACCAGGCGTTCCGCGTCGGTGGGGACGAGTTCGCCGTGATACTTCCGGGGACCACGCGGGGGACGGCGGTGGCGCTGGGGGAGCGCCTCTGTGCCGCCCTGGAGACGCTAGGGCTGGCGCGGGCCGAGGCCGTCGCGACCGGCGCCACGGCGGGCGTGGCCGTGTTCCCCGACGACGGAGAGACGGTGAGCCAGCTGACCTCGGCGGCAGACGCCGCGCTCTACGCGGCGCGGGCAGCCGGGGCGCCGGTCGGCACCGGCCTCACTGCCACCCGCGCTTCCGCCCTTCCCCCAGGGGCGGCGACCGCCCCATCATAGAGGCCGTCCAGGAAGCCCTCGCCACGGACAGCCGCGGCTGCCCACAACCGGGGTGCGGCGCCCGGGGAGGCGTGCGCATCGACCGGGGGCATGAACGGGGGCGGCATGGACGGAGGCATGAGGGGATGGACCGCTACGACGTGGTGATCCGCAACGCCACCATCGTGGACGGCAGCGGAGGCGCGCCGGTGGTGGGCGACGTGGCCATCACGGGGGACCGCGTGGCCGCCGTGGGCGGGACGGTGGCGGGGAGCGGGCGGGAGGAGATCGAGGCGGGCGGTCTGGTGGCCGCGCCGGGCTTCATCAACATGCTGAGCTGGGCCAACGTCTCCCTCCTGGCCGACGGCCGTTCCCAGAGCGACATCCGCCAGGGGGTGACGCTGGAGGTGCTCGGCGAGGGCACCTCCATGGGCCCGCTCACCGAGGCGATGCGCCGGCAGATGGTGGCCCGCCAGGGCGACATCCGCTACGAGGTCGCCTGGACGACCCTGGGCGAGTACCTGGAGCACCTGGTGCGCCGGGGGGTCGCCCCCAACGTCGCCTCTTTTGTCGGCGCGACCACGGCGCGCATCTTCGTCCTGGGCTACGAGCGCCGCGCGCCGAGCGCCGCCGAGCTCGACCGGATGCGCGCGGTGGTGCGGGAGGCGATGCGCGAAGGGGCCATGGGCGTCTCCACCGCCCTGATCTACGCGCCGGGCTCGTACGCCGCCACCGACGAGGTGGTGGCGCTCGCCGAGGTGGCCGCCGAGCACGACGGGCTCTACATCTCCCACATCCGCAACGAGGAGGCGGGGATCCTCGAGGCGCTGGAGGAGTTCCTCACCATCGTGCGCACGAGCGGCGCCCGCGGGGAGATCTACCACCTGAAGGTCTCCGGGGAGCGCCACTGGCCGCTCATGGATCGGGTGCTCGGGGCGATCGAGGAGGCCCGGGCCGCCGGGCTGCCGGTCACCGCGGACATGTACCCGTACACGGCGTCGGCCACAGGGCTCGACACCGCCGTGCCGGGATGGGCCCATGAAGGCGGCCCCGAGGCGCTGGTGGCGCGCCTGCGCGACCCGGCCACCCGGGCGCAGGTCCGGGAGCAGCTCGCCCTCTTCACCGCCCCGGAGCGGGTCCTGCTCGTCGCCGTCAGGGCCGACCACCTCAAGCCGCTCATCGGCCGCACGCTGGCGGAGGTGGCGGCCGCGCGCGGGCAGGACTACCGGGACACGCTGCTCGACCTGCTGGTCGAGGACGACAGCCGCGTGGGCGCGGTCTTCTTCACCATGTCCGAGGCGAACGTGCGCAAGGTGATGGCCCGCCCCTGGGTGGCCTTCGGCTCCGACGCCGCCTCGCTCGCCCCCGAAGGGGTCTTCCTGCGCTCGGGCACCCACCCGCGCGCCTACGGCACCTTCGCCCGGGTGCTGGGGCGCTACGTGCGGGAGGAGCGGGTGCTCACGCTGCCGGAGGCGGTGCGCCGGATGACCGCGCTGCCGGCCGAGACGCTGCGCCTGCGCGACCGGGGGCGGCTCGTCCCCGGCGCGTTGGCGGACGTGGTGGTGTTCGACCCGGACCGGATCATCGACCACGCCACCTACGACCAGCCGCACCGGTACGCCACCGGGGTGCGACACGTCTTCGTGAACGGCGTGGCGGTGCTGCGGGACGGGGAGCACACCGGCGCGCTGCCGGGGCGGGTGGTCCGCGGCCCGGGCAGCACCCAGTAGGCGGAGATCCCGGGAGGAGCGTGGCTGGGGGGGGAGGCTTCGATCCTCCGCTACGGCGTTCAAAGCGCCGCGTCCTCACCTGGCTAGACGACCCCCCAGCGGCGCACCCTTCATCTTACCATGACGACGTCATGCCTTCGGTCGGCCTCACCGGCCCCGGTCGAGCGCCACCACCTCGATTTCCACCAGCGCGCCCCGGGGCAGCCGCGCCGCCTGCACGGTGGTCCGGGCCGGCGGCTCCTCCGGGAAGAAGGCACCGTACTCTTCGTTCATCGGGCCGAAGTCGTTCATGTCGGCCAGGAAGACGGTGCACTTCACCACGTCCGCCAGGGAGGCCCCGGCGGCCTCCAGCACGGCGCGCACGTTCGTCAGGACCTGGCGTGTCTGCTGCTTGACGTCCTGACCGACCAGCTGTCCCGTGCCCGGGTCGAGGGCGATCTGCCCCGACAGGAAGAGGAAGCCGCCCGCGCGGATGGCCTGGGAGTAGGGGCCGATGGCGAGGGGAGCGCCATCGGTGCTGATCACCTCGCGGCGAGCGTCGGGACGGACGGGATCGCGTTTCATGTGAGGACCTCCTCAGGTCGGGAATGGGCCACCACCGACGGTGACATCAGGTCGCACAGATCCTGCGAGCGCACACGCGTCCTGGGCTTTCGGGTTGTCACGGGGCAGCACAATCCCTGGCGCCCCCTACAGGTCGGCGAGCAGCTGGCGCAGACGGCGGCGCAGCGTCTCCGGGGCGGCCTCGCCGGTGCACTTCATGCGGATGATCTCGCGCAACCGCACCTCGAACTCGTGCAGGTCCTGGCAGGGCTGACAGCGCCGGCAGTGCTCCTCCACCCGCTCATAGGTGAGGCGGTCGAGCTCCCGGTCCATGAACTGCCAGAGCAGCCGGAGCACCTCGTCGCACCGCCCCTGGCTCACGACGCCGCGCCTCCCCCATCCTGGCCTCGCCGCCGGGCGTCGCGGCGCCGGGGGGCGCGAGGCCGACGCCCGGCGCGCACCGCGTACTCCCACAGGCGCTGCTGCAGCTGGCGCCGCCCGCGGAAGAGGCGGGACATCACGGTCCCGATGGGGATGCCGAGGATCTCGGCGATCTCCTTGTAGGAGAAGCCCTCCAGGTCGGCCAGGACCACCGGAGCGCGGAAGCGGTCGGGGAGGGCATCCAGGGCGGCGGCCACGTCGGCGTCCATGACCTGCGCCAGCACGATCTCCTCGGGGTTGCCCTGCCGGGCCAGGTCCGCGCTCTCACGCGCCCGCGTGTACAGGTAGTGGTCCTCTACCGCCTCCGTGTCCACCACCTCGGGTTCGCGGCCGCGCCGCCGGTAGGTATCGATGAAGGCGTTCATGAGGATGCGAAAGAGCCACGCCCGGGCGTTCGTGCCGGCCTGGAAGGTGTGGAAGGAACGCCACCCTCGCAGGAGCGCGTCCTGCACCAGGTCCTCCGCGGCCGCGCGGTTGCGGGTCAGTCGCAGGGCGGTGCGGTAGAGGCCGTCGAGGTATTCTTCGACCAGGGCGGCGAACTGCTCGCGCGCCTCGGCACCGCCCACCGGCCCGACGCTCAGGGCCACGACCGCTCCGCGAGCCATGATGGTCGAGCAAACGAAAATGGCGAAGGAGGTATTCCAGAAGACAGCAACAGGACGCCTCCGTTCACCGCACCTGGAAGGGGCCCCTGCCCCCGCCCTTCCTGGTCGGGCCAGACCTGCGTGTCCGGAGGCGTCCTGTCACGATACGCTTTCGCCGCAGCCGCGGCAGCTCCTGCCGACGTCTATCAAAATTCACCGCCGGGCCCGCGTCATTCACCGCCGAGCCCGCGTCCCCACCCGGGCCCGGCCGCTCAGGTCCTCCAGCGTGAGCCGGTCCAGCACCCCCTCGGTCGCCGCCTTGATGGCCATCCAGACGGGTCGCAGGCCGCAGCCGGGAGCGTACGCGCAGGCGGGATCGTCCACCTCCACGCACTCCCAGGGGGCCGCGCTGCCCTCCAGGACCTCGAACGCCTCGCGCAGGCGGATCTGGCCGGGCGGGCGGGCGAGCCGATGTCCCCCGGACGGCCCCCGCTTGCTGGTGACCAGCCCGGCGCGGCGCAGGCTGGCCATGAGCTGGTTGAGGTACGGCTCGGGAAGGCCCTGCCGGGCGGCAATGGCGTGGCTCTGCACGGGCCCCTCGCCGTAGTGGAGCGCCAGGTCGATGAGGGCCCGCAGGCCGTACTCCGCCCGGCTGCTCACCTTCATGGCGACACCGCCTCCAGCTCGAGCGGCTCCTCCGTAACGGCCCCGTCGACGATGCGGAACCCCCGCAGGACGGGCCCCGCACGGTCCTTCAAGGATACGATAACGTACACCGCGTCGGGGTAGAAGGCCCTGGCCACGTCCGTCCGCGAGGGGTAGGCGTCGGAGGCGGTGTGGGAGTGGTAGATGCCCACCAGGTCCAGCCGCTCCTCGTCCAGCTCCCGCAGGATCGCCAGGAGCTGCCGGTCGTCCAGTCGGTAGGTATAGGGGCTCTCGTCCACGTTGCGGCCCCGGTAGACGCGCAGCACGCGCCCCTCCCGCCCGGCCAGGAGCCCCACGCACTCGTTGGGGTAGGTCTCCTGCGCGTGGGCCACGATCTCGTCGGCCTGGGCCCGGGTCAGGCGCAGGGGCACGGCAGCGCCCTCAGGGCTCGGCGAAGACCCGTGTGGAGAGGTAGCGGTCGCCGCCGTCGGGGAGGACGACCACCACCACCCCCTCCCCGGCCTCACGGGCCACCTGCAGGGCGGCCACCATGGCGGCCCCCGCAGAGGGGCCCACCAGCCACCCTTCCTCGCGGGCCAGGCGCCGCGTCATGGCGTAGGCCGCCTCGGTGGCCACCGCGATTACCCGGTGGTGGACGGAGGGGTCGTAGATACCGGGGACGATGGAGGTGGCCATGTGCTTGAGCCCCTCCAGCCCGTGCAGCGGCCCGTCCGGCTCCACGCCCACGACCTGCACGTGCGCCAGGGCCTCGCGCAGCCGTCGGCCCGCCCCCACGAGCGTCCCCGAGGTCCCCAGCCCGGCCACGAAGTGCGTCACCCGCCCGCCGGTCTGGACCAGGATCTCCGCCCCGGTGGTGTCGTAGTGGGCGCGCCAGTTGGCCGGGTTGTTGTACTGGTCGGGCATGACGTACCGGTCGGGGGCGGCGGCGAAGCGTGCCCGGGCCACCCGGATCGCCCCGTCCGAGCCCTCCAGCGGGTCGGAGAGGATCACCTCCGCGCCGTAGGCGCGGATCAGCCGCTTGCGCTCCTCGCTGACGTTGGCCGGGAGCACCAGCTCGACGCGGTAGCCCTTGGCCGCCCCGATCATGGCGTAGGCGATCCCGGCGTTGCCCGACGAGGAGTCGAGCAGGATCCGGTCGGGGGTGAGGAGGCCGCTGCGCTCCGCCTCCTCGATCATGCGCAGGACGGGGCGGTCCTTCACCGAGCCGCCGGGGTTGAACCACTCCGCCTTGGCCAGCAGCGTGACCCCGGGGGGGACCTCCGGCAGGCGGGTGACCTGCAACAGCGGCGTGTTGCCGATCCGCTCCAGGAGCCTCTGTCCCAGGCGGACGGCCGCCCCGGCCTGGCGGGCCGACGGGGCGGCGGGGAGGGGGTCGGGCGGCGGCGAGCCCACGGGCGGACTCACTCGTCCAGCAGGAGCGTGGGCTCGGCGTAGTAGCGCACGCGGTGGGCCAGCAGCCGGGCGTGCAGCAGCTCGTGCAGCGCGGCGTTCTTCGCCTCGAGCGAGTTCGCCCCCCGGAGGATGTCGAGCGGCAGGTTGAGGCGCAGGACGCGGTTGGGGATGACGTGCCGGGTGATCCCCGTCGGCAGCTTCTCCGGCAGCTCGGCCAGGCGCAGGATCTCCTCCTTGGCGAACGGGGGGAAGACCGCCACCGCCGCCACGCGCCCGTACTCCGCCGCCAGCTGGGGGAGGTCGGGCGTGGGCACCCGGTAGATCGCCTGCCGGCCGGCGTACGCGCTCACCAGGGCGCGGACGGCCCGCACGCGCGCCTGCAGCTCCCTGCCGTCCCGCACGCCCCACACCCCGTCGGGCGTGACGAGCCCGCAGGCCGCCCGCCGCGTGGCCAGCGCGTCGAGCAGCACCTCGACGCTATCCAGCCGCTCCACCCGCGCCGAGGGGAGCGCGGCCAGCACGTCGCCGTCCTCCTGCAGCAGGTGGTGCCAGACCTCTAGGCGCACCGCCGCGTCGGCGTAGTCCACCACCTGCAGCACGTGCGCCGGGAGCCCCAACCGGCGTAGGGCCACGGTCCGGTTGGCGCCGTCCAGGACCACGTAGCCGCCCCGCGGGAGCGGCGCCGCCACCGGCGGGTTCCGCAGCACGTCCTCCTGGCGCAGGCGCTCCACCAGCGCCTCGACGCGGCGGGGGTCGGCGTCCTCGTGCAGCCGCACCGCCTCCGCGTCCACCACGCGCAGCGGGGGCAGGAGCTGCCCCGAGGGGAGGCGCAGCACGGCACGGGCCTCGCTCACCGTCCGAGCTTCCTCGCCAGGTGGTCGATGACGTCGATCTTCGTCACGATCCCGACGACCCGTCCCCGGTCCACCACCACGGCGGCGTTGGCGTTGAGGAAGACCTCGGCCAGGTCGTCCACCGGCGTGTCCGGGCTGACCACCGGCGGGGCGGGGTCGACGATGGGGGTGATGGGGTCGTCGGGTCCGTGCCCGCCCTCCAGCAGGTAGGAGAGGAGGTCGACCTCGCTGATCATGCCGACGAGCTGGCCGTCGGCCACGACGGGGAGCTGGCTGACGTCGAACTCCTTCATCTTGGCGATGACGGCCCGCACCGGGTCGGCGGGCCCGGCGGTGATCAGGGCCAGCCCCTTGGCGCCCAGCAGCTCGCTCACCGTCCCCAGGTCGGCCTCGAGGAAGCCGTGCTCCCGCATCCAGTCGTCGGAGAAGATCTTGGAGAGGTAGCGCAGCCCGGAGTCGGGGAGGATGACCACGACGCGCCGCCCCTCCCCGTGGTCGGGGAGTCCGCGCAGGTACTTGAGCGCGCCGGCCACCGCGGCCCCGCTGCTCCCGCCGCACAGCAGCCCCTCCTCCCGCACCAGGCGGCGGGTCATGGTGAAGGCCTCGCGGTCGGTCACCGGCACGACCTCGTCCACGACGCTGAAGTCCATCGTCCCGGGGAGGAAGTCCTCGCCGATCCCTTCCACTTTGTAGGTGTGCGGCTCGGGCAGGCGGCCGGTGCGGAAGTACTCGGTGTAGATCGACCCCACCGGGTCCACCCCGACGCAGACGAGCCCGGGGTGCCGCTCCTTGAGGTAGCGCGCCGCGCCGGAGGCGGTCCCGCCGGTCCCCAGGCCGACCACCAGGACGTCGAGCCGCCCGCCGGTCTGCTCCCACAGCTCCGGCCCGGTGGTCTCGTAGTGGGCCGCGGGGTTGGCGGGGTTGTGGTACTGGTCGGCGTAGAAGGCGTTGGGCAGCTCCTGGGCCAGGCGGCGGCTGACGCTGTAGTAGGAGCGCGGGTCGTCGGGGGGCACCGCCGTGGGCGTGATGACCACGCGGGCCCCGAAGGCGCGCAGGAGGCGGATCTTCTCCTCCGACATCTTGTCGGGCATGACGAAGACGCAGCGGTAGCCGCGCACCGCCGCCGCCATGGCCAGGGCGACGCCGGTGTTGCCGGAGGTGGCCTCCACGATCACGCCGCCCGGCCGCAGCTTCCCCTCCTGCTCGGCCTGCCGGATCATCCGGATGCCGATGCGGTCCTTCACCGACCCGCCGGGGTTGAGGAACTCCAGCTTGGCCAGGACCTCGGCCCGCACGCCGCGCACGACCTTGTGCAGGCGCACCAGCGGCGTGTGCCCGATGAGGTCGAGGACGGTGTCGGCGATGGCCTCCCGGCGGGGAGTGGCCGCCCGCGCCGCGTCCGGCGTCGGGGCCCGCGTGGTGCGGGCCCCGCCGGCCATGGCCGGGATGATGGAGACCTCGTCCCCCTCCCCCACCGGCGTCTCCTGGCCGGCCTGGGTGCGGATCTCGGTCCCGTTCACGAAGATGTTGATGTAGGTGCGCACCTCTCCGGAGGCGTCCAGCACCTGCGCGCCCACCTCGGGGTAGGCCCGGGTCAGCGCCTGGAGGACCTCACGGACGGTGCGGCCGGGCACCTCCAGCCGGCTCTGCCCACCGGTGTGGCGCCGCAACGGGGCCGGCACGAAGACCGTCGGCATCTCACGACTCCTCCAGCGCCTGTCGCAGGTCCTCCACGAGATCGTCGGGGTGCTCCAGGCCCACCGACAGGCGGAGCAGGCCCGGATCGACGGCCAGCGGCGAGGCGGCCAGCGAAGCGTGGGTCATCGAGGCCGGATGGTCGATGAGCGACTCCACCCCGCCGAGGCTCTCCGCCAGCACGAAGAGGCGGGTGCGCGCGGCCACCCGCCGCGCCGCCTCCTCCCCGCCGCGCACGATGCAGGAGACCATCCCCCCAAACCCGCTCATCTGCCGGGCGGCCAGCGCGTGCCCCGGGTCGTCGGGCAGCCCCGGGTAGAAGACGCGGGCCACCCGCGGGTGCTCGCGCAGGAACGCCGCCACCGCCGCGGCGTTGGCGCAGTGGCGCTCCATGCGCACGGCCAGGGTGCGCAGGCCGCGCAGGACCAGCCAGCAGTCCAGCGGCCCGGGGACGGCGCCGGCGGCGTTCTGGTAGAAGCGCAGGCGCTCGGCCAGGTCGTCGCGCGCGGTCACCACGGCACCCCCCACGACGTCGGAGTGGCCGCCCAGGTACTTGGTCGTGGAGTGGATGACCAGGTCGGCGCCCAGCCGCAGCGGCCGCTGCAGGTAGGGGGAGGCGAAGGTGTTGTCCACGGCCACGAGCGCCCCGTGGGCGTGCGCCAGCTCGGCGATGCGGGCGATGTCCAGCACCCGCAGGTAGGGGTTCGTGGGCGACTCCACCAGCACGAGGCGCGTGGTGGGCCGCAGCGCCCGCTCCACCGTCGCCAGGTCGCGCATGTCCACGAAGTCGCTGGCGATCCCGTACCGGTGCAACACGCGCACCAGCAGCCGGTAGGTGCCGCCGTAGACGTCGTCCGGCGCCAGCACGTGGGCTCCGGGATCGAGCAGCGTGGTCACCGCGGTGATCGCCGCCATCCCCGAGGCGAAGGCCACCCCGTGCGCCCCCTCCTCGAGCGAGGCCAGCGCCCGCTCCAGGGCGGTGCGCGTGGGGTTGGCGGTGCGGGAGTATTCGTAGCCGCGGTGACGCCCGGGCGCCTCCTGGGCGTAGGTGGAGGTCTGGTAGATGGGCACGACCACGGCGCCGGTGGCGGGATCCGGAGCCTGGCCGTCGTGGATGGCGCGGGTCTCGAACCGGTGCGGCATCAGGCCTCCGGACGGGTGACCGCCGCGGGAACGGGCACGGCGGCGCCCTCGCCCGCCGGCCCCAGCGCTCTGGCCACGGCGTCGGCCGTGACGGGGCGCAGGCGCACGCCGAAGACCTCGGCGAACCGGCGCGCGTAGGCGTCGGCCACCACGTCCAGGGCCACCGGCCGCCCCAGCTCCTCGGCCAGCGAGGTGACGGGACGCCCCAGTCCGCACGGGTCGATCCACCGGAACTGGCCGAGGTCGGTGGTCACGTTCAACGCCATGCCGTGCATCGTCACCCGGCGCTTCACCGCCACGCCCACCGCCGCCAGCTTGCGGCCGTCCACCCATACCCCCGGGTAGCCCGGCTCGCGCCCGGCCGCCACGCCGAAGTCCCCCGCCATGCGGATGATCGACTCCTCCAGCAGGCGCATGAACCGCACAACGTCCTCTCCCAGCCTGCCCAGGTGGAGGATCGGGTAGGCAACGAGCTGGCCCGGTCCGTGGTAGGTGGCCTGCCCCCCGCGCTCCACCTCGTAGACCTCGATCCCCTGCTGCGCCAGCGTCTCGCGCGACACCATCAGGGTCCCGCCCCGCCGCCCCAGGGTGATGACCGGGGTGTGCTCGAGCACCAGCAGCACGTCCGGCAGGAGACCCTGCTGGCGGGCCGGGACCAGGCGTCGTTGCAGGTCCCACGCCTCCCGATAGGGGGTGAGCCCGGGGAGCCGCAGGAGGAGGGCATCGGTCACAGCGCTATTCTAGCAAGAGCCCGGGAGGCCGCGGACGCCGGCAGAGGCGGCGGACTTGCGCCAGGCCTGGGACGAGATCCAACCGGGGATGAGGTCCGGCGCACGGCGGACCGCCTCCTCCGGGTCCACCCGTTGCGAGCGGCGGACGCCCTGCAGCTGGCCGCCGCACTCCTCCGGGCCGTCGACGACGCGCCGAAGGGTTCGTCTGCCTGGATGACCGCCTGCGCGAAGCGGCGCAGCTCGAGGGCTTTGCGGTCCTCCCCGAGCCCCGGCACGCCGCCGCCAGGCTCACGGGAATGGTTGGACCCGCACCAGGCGCGTCGATGTCGTCAGCCCCGGTGGTCGACACCCGGGCGGTGCACTGCGGTCAGTGCACTCCCAGGCGCTCCTGACCTGCGGTTTCACTCACCGCCAGCACACCTTCGCCCGCCCGGGGACCGTCCAGGGGAAAGCACACCAGCGGGTGGCCCGGGTCCACGACGACGGTGACCGCGTCCCCGGGCGCGTAGTGGACGGTGTGCTTCTGCAGCGAGTGCACGGTGCGGCCGGAGGGCAGCCGCACCTGGTAGAGGTGCTGCGGGCCCTGGAAGTGACGCCCCACGACGGCGGCCGCGCCGCCCGGGCGCAGGTCGAGGTCGTCGGCCCGCACGAGGACCTCGACGGCCGTCCCCGGAGGGAGGGGAGGGTGGAGCGGGACGAGGCCCGCTTCCGTCTCCACCCCCGCAGGGGTGACGCGGCCGGGGAGGAAGTCCGGCCGCCCCAGGAACGCGGCGACGAAGCGCGTGCGCGGGAAGTGGAAGAGGTCCTCCGGCCGGTCCACCTGCTCGATGCGCCCGGCGCGCATCACCGCCACCTCGTCGCCCATGAAGAGCGCCTCCTCCTGGTCGTGGGTGACGAAGACGGCGGTGGTGCCGCTGCGGCGCAGGATCTCGCGCACCTCCTCGCGCAGCGCCCGCCGCAGGTCGGCGTCCAGGTTGCTGAAGGGCTCGTCGAGCAGCAGCACCACCGGTTCGGGCGCCAGCGCCCGGGCCAGGGCCACGCGCTGCTGCTCCCCGCCCGACAGCTCGTGGGCCATGCGCGCCTCGAACCCGGCGAGCCCCACCAGGCGCAGCATCTCCGCCACCCGCCGGGCCCGCACCCGCCGGGACCCTGACAGCCCGTAGCCCACGTTCTCGCCCACGGTGAGGTGCGGGAAGAGGGCGTAGTCCTGGAAGACCAGCCCCACGCGCCGCCGCTCTGGCGGGACAACGTCGCCGCAGCCGGCCACCACCTGGCCGCCCACCTCGATGACCCCGCGCGTGGGGTGCTCGAGCCCGGCGATGAGGCGCAACGTCGTCGTCTTCCCGCACCCGGAGGGGCCCACCAGGGCCAGGACCGTCCCGCGGCGGACGGTCAGGTCGAGGTCGCGCACGGCCTGGACGCTCCCGTAGGCCTTGCCGACGGCGACGCAGCGGATGGCGACCTCGCTCATGGCTCTGCCCGCCCGACCAGCGTGGCCAGGGAGAGCGAGGAGAGGAGGACGAGCAGCAGGGCCGGCGCGGCGGCGCGGGCGAAGAAACCCTCCCCCGCCGCCGACCAGACGCGGGTGGCCAGCGTCTCCATCCCGATAGGGCTCAGCAGCAGCGTGGCCGGGAGTTCCTTCATCGTCGTGAGGAAGACGAGCGCTCCCGCGGCGGCGACGCCCGGACGCACCAGCGGCAGCGTCACCGACCAGAGGACCTGGGTCGGAGTGCGGCCCAGGGTGCGCGCCGCCTCTTCCTGGGACGGCTGGACCCGCGCCAGGGCGGCGTGCAGCGCCCCGGCCGCCTGGGGCAGGAAGAGCACGGCGTAGGCGACGAGCAGGGCCGCGGGCGTCTGGTAGAGGGCCGGCACCACGCGCGCCGTGAAGAAGACCAGCGCCAGGGCCACGACGATCCCCGGCAGCGCGTAACCGGCGTAGACGATGCGCCCCGCCAGCAGGGCCAGCGGACCGGAGAAGCGCGCCGCCAGCAGGGCCAGCGGGAAGGCCGCCGCCACCGTCACCACCGCGCTGGCCGCCCCCAGCGCCAGCGAGGTCAGCGCCGGGCGCCACGTCAGGACCAGCGGCTCCCCGTGCGCCAGGCCCAGGACGAGCCAGTAGGTGAGCACACCCAGCGGCAGGAGGACGGCGCAGAGCGTCACCGCCGCGCAGCCGAGCAGCGCGGGCCACCGCCAGGGGCCGAGGGGCACGAGGGGCGGGAGGCGGCCCGGCCCCACGCCGACCCGGTGCTGCCGGCCGCGCCCGGGCCGGTCGGCGGCCAGCAGGAGGGCCCCCGTGAGCGCCACGAGCACGAGGGCCAGCGCGGCGGCGCCGTGGCGGTCGAAGGACGCCTGGTACTGGACGTGGATGGCCGTGGTGAAGGTCTCGAGCTGCATCATCGAGACCGCGCCGAAGTCGGCCAGGGTGTAGAGCGCCACCAGCAGCGCGCCGGCGCGGATCCAGGGCCACAGCTGCGGCAGGACGGCCCGGCGGAAGGCGCGCCAGCCGCGCTCCCCCAGCGTGCGCGCCACCTCCTCCAGCGCCGGGTCGAGCCCGCGCCACCCCGCCCGCACGCTCAGCAGGACGTAGGGATAGGTGAAGAGGGTGAGGACGAGCCAGGCGCCCGGGAACCCGTACAGGTCGGGGAGACGCTCCACCCCGGCCAGGCGGTGGAGGAGCTGCTGGAGAAGGCCGGTCGGCCCGAGCGCGGTGGCCACGACGAACCCCCCGACGTACGACGGCACCACCAGGGGCAGCGCCGTGACCACCCGCCACAGGCGCGCCCCCGGGAGGTCGGTGCGGGTAGTGAGCCAGGCCAGGGGGACGGCCAGGAGGACTGTGGAGGCGGTGACCACCCCGGCCAGCAGCACGGAACGCAGCAGGATGCGGCCGGTGCGGGGGCTCCACAGGAGGTCCCAGACTTCGGGGCCGGCGCCGGCCGCCCGCACGACCAGGTAGGCCACCGGCAGGAGCACCGCCGCCGCCACCACCGCAGCCAGCGCCACGAGCGGTGGGACAGCCGCGGCGTCGCGGCGCCGCCCGGCAGCCGCGGACTCGAGGGCGCGGAGCTCTAGCACCGGGTCCTGGCTCGCGCGCGCCGGGTCAGGATCTGCGTCGCAGACCGCCTCCCCGTGACCCTACAGCACGCCCGTCTCGCGCAGCAGCCGCA